>CAZTNL010000090.1:0-6793 GCA_964614885.1 uncultured Calditrichaceae bacterium
CAGCAGGCCGCCGACGAGTGAAATGGTCACGCACTCGATGAGAAACGATGTCAGAACATGACGCCGGCGAAAGCCGAGCGCCCGCAGGGTGCCGATTTCGCGCGAGCGGTTGGCGACGGCGGAGTACATGGTGATGACGGCGCCGGTGGTGGCGCCAAAGCTGAAAATGATGGTGATCGTCAGGCCGAGAATTTTGATGAAAAGGCTCAGGCCGCGGGACTGTTCCTCGTAGAACTGTGGCTCCTGTTTGATTTCAACCGTCAGCCGCGGGTCCTGCTCCAGGCGCTCCTTCATTTTCCCGAAGGCTGCCGGATCCCGCAGTTTCATCGTCAGCGAAGAATAGACCGGCCGCCTGAACGCATCCATAAACTGGTCGGCGTCTCCCCAGATTTCCGACTCGAAGCTGGATCCCTTTGCCTCGAAGATGCCGACGACCGTCCACTGGCGCGAGCCCATCTCGACAGTCTCGCCAATACCGCAGCCTTTGAACTTGGTGGAAATGCCTTTGCCGGCAATGATCTCGGAAGTGCCCGGCCGCCACATCCTGCCATCGATCACGCGTACTTTGTCGCGCAGCGTCAGCGATTCCTCCGACACACCTCTGACCACGACGTTCGAAGACTTGCCGTCTGCCCGTTTCGGCAGGTTGTTGATGACCACGAGTTCACCCGCCACCAGCGGTTTGCCATTGTCGCCCACGGCCGCCTCCGGCAGCGCTCTGATGATGTTGGCCTGGCTGCGCGGAATGCCGCTGGTCAGTTCAGCGGTCGAACCCTGACGCAGGAAGATGACATTGTCCGGCTCGCCGGTGCTCACGAGTGTCTGCCGCAAGCCCGCAGCCAGCATCAGGACGGCGGTGAAAACGAACACGACCAGGCCGATACCGAGGACGGTCAGGCCGGTGGTGAGTCGCCGGTTCAAAAGATTTCTTAAATTGTATGCCAGGGGTATTTTCATTCTATTCGCCTTTCAATTGCGCCAATCCTTCTCTGGAAACTAACCGACATCACGAAGGCCATCCGCAATTTTCATGCGGACGGCGGAGACCGCCGGAAACGTTGCCGCCACAAGCCCGACGATAACAGCGGCGGTCATGGCGAGAATGAGGGTCGAGTCCGATATTTCAAACACGGGGAAAAAGCTGCCGAGGTTCTGCGTCAGAATCACGGCAAAGCCCTTGATTATCGGCAGTGTGATCGCCAGGCCCAGCAGACCGCCGAGAATCGCAATCGTAACCGACTCACCGAAAATCAGGCTCACGATATGGTGCGGCCGGAAACCGAGCGTCTTCAAAACCGCGTATTCTGAAACGCGTTCGCGTGCGGTCATGGCCATGGTGTTGGCCAGCACCAGCAGAATCACTGCGATGACCACCACGGAAATAATCCGCACCGCCGTGATGACCGTACCGACCATGGAAATGAAGCTCATCTGGAACTGCTTCTCGGTTTCAGTCAGTGTTTCGGCCTGGGAATTGTCGAACAGCGCATCGATGGCATCGCTGACCGCCACCACATGCTTTTCGTCATCCACTCCGACGTAGAAAGTCCCGACCCGGCCGGCACGCCCCGGCGCGACCTTTTTCAGCTGTTCGTCAAGATACTTCCAGTGAAAATACATCGACGTCTCGTCGGTGCCAGCGTCTCTGCCGTTGTAGATACCTCGAATGACGAAGTCCCAGGTGCCGGGGAAAATAGTGCCGGTGAGCTGAAAACGGTCGCCGACTTTCCAGCCGTACTTATCGGCAAGTTTGCGGCCGACAATGGTCGATCCCTGCTCGTTGAGAAAATCGGCTTTCTCCTTGTCGGTCAGAATGAGCTCTCTGTAGAGCTGCAGAAAAGACTCCGGTTCCACGGCAAACTGCGGGAAAAAATTTTTCTGGTCAATATAAGTGCCACCAAACCACTGGCCGTAAGAAACCGTGGTGACTCCTGGCACACTCTCAATTTTCTGCCGGTACGCCAGAGGCAGCGAAAAGGTCAGGGAAACGGCGTTACGGGTGATCAAACGGGTGTCTGAAGAGGCCTCTACCCCAACGAAATACGCATCTATGATGGTGCGCAACAAACCAAACGCGATGATGGCAATGGCGATGCCGACGGCGGTCAACAGCGACCGCAGCTTGTGCCGCAGCGTATTTTTCAGAATCAGTTTAACGATTTTCATGATTTCGGATCCCGGTTACACATGGTGATGGTTAGTTTGCCAACTCCTCCAGGACACCTTTGTCGAAGTGCCTGGTCACATGCGCCTTCTCGGCGGCGCGGGGATCGTGCGTTACCATGATGATCGTCTTCTTGAACTCCTCGTTCAACCGTTCCAGCAAGGTCAGAATTTCCTCTGCGGACACCGCGTCGAGATCGCCAGTCGGCTCGTCGGCCACGATCAGAGTCGGATCGGTTACAAGTGCGCGGGCGATGGCCACGCGTTGCGCCTGTCCGCCGGAAAGCTGGTTAGGATAATGCTTGACCCTGTCGCCCAGACCAACGATCTCCAGTGCCGTTTGAACATGCTTCTTCCGCTCCTTCTTCGAGAGAGAGGTCAGCAACAGCGGCAACTCGACATTCTCGAAGGCGGTCAAGACCGGCATCAGATTGTAGAATTGAAAAATGAACCCCACGTGCCGGGCGCGCCAGCCAGCCAAGCTTGATTCTGACATCCCAGGCACATCCGTGCCGGCAACGGTAATTTGGCCCGCGTCCGGCTTGTCGATGCCTGCGATGAGATTCAGCAGGGTCGTCTTACCCGACCCCGACGGCCCCATCAGGGCAAGGAATTCTCCCTCAGGGACTCGCAAATTAATATCCTGTAAGACCGGTATTTTCTGACTGCCCCGCGTATATGACTTACTTACATTCGTTACCTGCACCAAAACTTCGGACATTCGGGGTCCTCCCTTTCAATCAAAGACTCAATTGGTTTTGATTTCAGCGCCGTCACTCAGATCCTCGTCCGGGTTCAGGACGACTTTGTCTCCCGGAGCAACCCCACTGATAATCTCGATACGGTTGCCTAGTTTCCTGCCGGTTTCCACCGGAACAACATTCGCTCTGTTTTTCTGTACCTGGAACACGACTTTCCCGCCATTCCGGCTCGCGACCGCGGACGCAGGAACAGCAGTAACGGCGTTCCCGGCATCGCCCGTCCTTTCCCCGGAAAGAAAGTTGACCTTAGCGCTCATTTCCGGCAGCACGCGGTCATCCTTTTCCCTGAAGCGAATCTTGGTCATAACCGTTGCCTTGGCGCGATCGGCGGTCGGGACGATCTTGTGCACAAAGCCAGGATAGCGCACATCGGGAAAGGCATCGAGGATGATCTCGCAACTCAGTCCGGTACGGACCTTATGAATGTTCGCTTCGGACACGTCCGCCTCGACTTCAAGCGAGCTCATGTCGGCGATGGTGACCACTGCGGCGCGCGAGCTGGCCGAAGCAGCAAAAGGCGCTACCATCTCGCCTTCGTCGGCGTTCTTGCTGAGGACAGTGCCCGCGAACGGCGCCCGGATGCGCATGTTTTCCACCTCAACCTGAGCTGACTTGAGGCGTGCCAGAGAGAGTTCTATCTCCGCCTTCGATGCCTCCACCGCCGCAGCAGCGCTCTTGAAACGCGCCTCGGCGATATCAAATTCGGCCTGAGAGATTAATCCCTTGGCCAACAGTCCCTGCTGCCGCTCATAATTGATCCGGGCTTCGGCAAAATCAGCATTCTTTTGATTGAGATTGGCTCGGGACATGCTTAGATTTGCCTGGGCCTGAGCCAGGGCCGCGTCAACGTCCTCGTGTTCCAACTGGGCGATGACCTGGCCGGCGGAAACTTCATCGCCCTCTTCGACCCGCAGGAATTGCAGGCGGCCGGTTCCCTTGGAGGCAATCGCAGCCTGCCGCTGGGCAACAACATAACCGCTGGCGGTCAAAACCGCCTCCGATTGTGACGGGTAGACGCGAACAACGTCGGTCACTTTGTAGGTTACCGACGGCCGCGACTCGCCGGCACACACGTATCCGAGGGCAGCGCCTGCAAGCAGCACGAGGACGACGGCCACGAGTACCCGATTCATCCGCGCCGGCTTCCGGCTGTCACCGTCGGAATCGTGGTCGATACGCAGCGCTGACAGGTCCGCAGTTCCGGCTTTACGTTCAGTCATGTTTCTCTCATTTTGCGTGAATAGTTCTGTTTGCGAAAATGCCGGTGAATGTAGGGAATCAGGCTTTGAAAATCAAGCCGCCTATCGGCTTTTGGGCCAATTGAACGCAGGCCAGCGGTCTTTGTTTCACCGTTTCGGCGAAAGGGCGCAGGATGCCGGCGAACCGGCTGATCGTGCCGGTCGAATGCCCGTATAATGAAACCTTGTCGCGCGCAGGGAGTATAGCAAATAACATTCGTTTAACAAATTCACACAACGGCAATCGTCCCATGCAAATGCCCTCTGGAAATATCCGGCGTGCCACACTGTTTATGCTGGCCGCCGCCATTATCGTGCTGTCAAGCTGCAAGGTTCCTCCGCGTGAAGATTTAGAGAAAACGAAGGCCGTGAAAACGACGAATTCCTGGACCGTCCCGGATTCGGTGCTGGAGAAAAATCCCTTCAGCATCCAGGTTGCCGCCATGGCGAAGCGGGCGAATGCTGAAGAGTATCTTTCCAAACTCAAGACCGCAAGATTCAGGGCGTTCTGCCTCGCTCACGACAACATCGTCGGCAAGAAAATCTATCGGATCAGAGTTGGCCCTTTTCGGAATCGCAATGGCGCGGAAGCAGCACTCTCGAGGCTGCGGCAGCAAGGGTACCGGCAAGCGTTCGTCCAGCAACACGCCGACCTGATTCCGGTTGCGAAAACTTCAGCGGCGCGGGCAGGCGCCGGAACAGAACTGCCGCCGATCAAGGGAGCGAAGAAAATCAGCCGGGAAGGCGGGTGCAGCCACCCGCAGTGGTCGCCAACAGGCAGAGAAATCGCCTACATCAGTGAGTCAGAGGGGCAAGCGGGCCTCTATGCGGTTGGAACCGGCGGCGGCGCGGCCTCCCGTATTGCCGAAAGTTCGAAAGAGAGGCGACTTTCGGAAAAATTCAGCTGGTCTCCGGACGGGAAACGGCTGGCTTTTGTAGCGCGCGAGTTCAACGACCTGTTCGAGTGGGCCGACAACCTCTACGTGGTCAGCCGCCGCGGCTCTAAGCCTGTGCGAATTATCTGGCAGGAGCGGACAACTTTCAGCATAGGCAACATCTGCTGGTCTCCGGATGGCGAACGACTGGCGGTGGAGGAATTGCCGGGTTCAGGCTTCTCCGGATCGTCAGGCTACAGCCGCGTCCTCATCCTGACCATCGCCGGCGACCAGCCGACCGCAGTGCTGGAAGCGCCCGCTGGCGACCTGAGGGCCGCCGGTTGGCCTTCCGCCACCGGGTTCGTGTATCTGGATTCGCGAAGGACCCGAACGATTACGGCGGGCGTCATAGAAGACGGTGGGCTAAGGGTGATGCGGTATGACCTGAATAAAGATAACGCCTCCCAGCTGTACCAGTCACCTGACCCGGCGAACGTCGTGCAAGCCGCCTACCTGCCCAAAAGCAACGCCGTCGTTTTTTCTGAAGTGAACGAAACGCCTGCAGACAAGCGCCTCCTGCGATTTATCGACCTGCGTTCCAGGAAGGCCACGCCTGTGCTCGAATATGGGGTTGCCGGGGACCAGCAGCGCGGCTTTATGGTCACGAAAAACGAAAAGGTGGTGGTGGTGGAGGCCGACAAATTGTGGTTTATTAACAGAGATTCCAGGGAGAAGTCTGCAAAGTTGCCGGTTCAACCGCCCGACTGGACGATCGACCCGTCGGGCAAACAAATCTGCATCGCGCGCGGCGGAGAGCTTTTCACGCTGAAAATTGCCGACGCGAACGAAAGCTGAACGTGTTCCGGGTAAACAAAAACGGCCGGCCCGAAACCGGACCGGCCGCAGTGCGAATCGCTTAAGCGGGAGCGCTCAGTTCAACGTCCTGAATTGCTCGTAGAGAGAAAGTACCGCCGGCACATAGTGCTGGGTCTCGGCGAACAGAACGCCATGCGCGCGGTCTTTGGCCAGCCAAAGCGCAGCGCGACGGCCGCCGCCGTTGTAGGCGGCAAGCCCCCCATCTACTTCATACATTTCTATGAGACTCGACAGGTATCGGGCGCCCAGGCGAATGTTCGTTACAGGGTCAAACAGAACCTGCTCCGGTGACGTCCATTGTATGCCCTCGATATCGGCCAGAAAATGTCCTGTCGCCGGCATCACTTGCATCAGTCCCATGGCGCCGGCATGGGAAATAATTCTCGGGTCCCAGGTAAACGCGGATTCGTGCGTAATTGTCGCGCAGATCAACTCGACGTCCAGATTCTGGTACTTCATGCTGGCATCGCTGATCTCACCCGCCACTCTGTATTTTGTCTCCAGCGGCATGCTCGGATTGTAGCGATTGATGACAGAGAGAACCTTCTCGATATTCGCTGTACGAATTTGGTCTACTTTTGCAACCGCTGCCAACATCCGGGCCTGACGGCTCAAAGTCTCGGTGTAGGCGCGCCGTTGCTCCAGCATGACCTGGCTGACAAAGCCGGCTGCTAGAAACAACGCGAGGCCAACGCCAGCCAAAAGTATATGCTTCTTTTTCAAACATCCCTCCCAAGGTTGTTCAACATCTTTCACAAAAGAAAAGAGAGAACCATGTACAGGATCCTCTCTTTCTTCAAACTGCACTCTACGACGAAAGTGCCAAAGAGTTCCCTGCTTTTGTTAGAATACGGAAAGAGCAGGGAATTGCTGAAACTCT
>CAZTNL010000090.1:6893-8386 GCA_964614885.1 uncultured Calditrichaceae bacterium
TAGTAATCTATACCGATAGAAAAAAACGTTCCCGGCGCGCCGGGTTCATGCTTGAGTGGAAAATCCCACCGCAACACCAGCAGGCCGCCAAGGTTGAACCGAAAGCCCAAGCCGTAGGACGTGAGGGTGTTGTTGAAAGCATAGCCTCTGTTCTCAAACGCCACCACTTGATTGTTGTTGCCGTCGACAATAGGATTGCCTTGCGAATCGACAACAAGCGCGGAGCGCCCGGTTGGCCCCCAAACGTTAGCCGCGTCAAAAAAGGCTACTCCAGTCAGGAAGTCGTACTGAATTGGCAGAAACGGCAACAGCGGCATGCGGAGCTCCAGGTTCTGAAACACGGCCCGTGTGCCCGACAACGCGCCATAATCCGCCCCACGAAACGTGAACGGACCGCCGATGAAAAACAGACGACTGTCGCGGCCGGTCGAAACGCCGGAGGCCAGCTTGTACGCCAACGTGATGCGAGGGATGGGGTCGGCGACCATGAAACGGATAGGCACGTACTTGCGATAGTCACCAAAAAAGAGCGTCCAGGTCAGGTCGCCGACGTTCTGGCGGGCACTCAGCCTGGCGCGCGTGCCAGACATCGGCGTCGCGAGCCCCCACTGCGCGGTGTCGCGGACCAGCGCCGCGTCGAACGAGGCGTACTTTGCGCTGCCTACATTCGAATTCTGCGACTCCTGCGTCAGGAAGCTAAACTGAACGACATCCTGACTGACGAAATAGAAGTTTGTGCCAAACTCCAACCTTGATGACAGACTGAAGGGCAGCGAGGCTGCCAGGCCGGCGCCGCGAAAAATCTGGGTTACAAACCCTGAACCGCCCGAGGTAAAGAAACCAAAGTCGTCGCGGAACTGAAAGGCTGTGAACGACCAATTCAACCGTCGGCGCTGGTTAAAGTAGGTTGCGACAACCGTGGACTCGAGCGGATCGCCGAACAGCGCGGCCTGAATTAGTAGATTCTTATCGCCCAACATATCGCTGAACAGGAAAGCGGTCTGGCCGGCAAAGCCGACGTTGGTAGCAAAAGCGCCGCCGCCAACGACCAAATCCGGTGTCAGCTTTGACTTGTAGCGGGAGATAAGGAATTCCGAGCTATCAGCCTTGGCAAACTCGCGGAATTTCTCATTGGGATCTTCGAGCCGCGCAAGCACACGCGGTGGTGCGAAGTTGTTTATTTTGACTTTCTTGTATTCATCGAGGGTGTAGATGTACCAGCCCGCATTGGAAAAAGCACTGAACACCAGACGCCCGGTATCCCTCGCGAGCGAAATTGCCGGGCTCTCAGTGATAATTCCGGCAACGCCTGTGACAAAGTTGGTAATCTGGTATACATCCCGGGTCGCGAGGTCCATGTTGTAGATGTTCGGGATCCCGCTCATATCCGAGACAAAAAAGAGCTCACTGCCATCTTTTGTCCAGACCGGGTTAATGTAATTGCCGCCAGTCCGGGTGAGAAGTTCAACCTTTCCCGAATCAAGATCATAGAG
>CAZTNL010000091.1:0-8374 GCA_964614885.1 uncultured Calditrichaceae bacterium
CGGCGCCATCATCGTGCGCGCCCTGGCCCTTGTCCCAGCTATCGAGATGGCCGCCAAGCAAAACCACTTCGTCCGGAAGCTCGGTCCCGGTTATTTCACCGATCACGTTGGCGGAAGGCGCATCGCGAAGGGTGTGGCTGCTGAGCCTCAAGTTGACGCGGACGCCCGCTTCCGCCTGCAGCAACTCACTCAGAAAGTTCGCACCCACCGTACTGATGGCGGCCGCGGGAATCTGCGGCACGCCGTCCTCGTAGTGCATAACGCCAGTGTGCGGAATGTCATCCAGGCGCGAGGTCATCGACCGGACGAGAACGGCAACCGCGCCCACACGGGCCGCTTCGATCGCGCCCCGGCCGCGCTGGTCTACTGCGCCCACGTAGGCGTTGAACGTATTGCGCTCCGTCTTGTCGAAAGGGCGGTTGTAGAAGAGGATGGCGCCTTTGGCGCCGGCGCCGAGGCGCCTAACTTCCTCGAAAGTCTTCACTTCGATGACTTTGCCAACAACTCCGAGCGCGGGCGTAGCCACACTGCCGCCCAGAGCGCAGACGGTCAGCGGTACGGTTCCCACCTGCCGGGAATTGACGACGCTGGCTTCTTCTACCTCGCCGCGTACCCAATGCGGTACCATCACCGGCTGCAGGTGCACGTTGTCCAACCCAGCTTTGACCATTTCCTGCCGGCTCCACTCGACGGCAGCCGCTGCTGCAGGCGAGCCGCTGAGCCGGGGACCGATCTGCAGGCAAAGCTCGCGCAAACGCGAGTAAGCCTGTCCGTTCGCCAGCGCCTCATCGATAATTTTGCCTGCGACGTCCTTGTAGGCGCGGGCGCTATCCGGCTCTCCGGCGAATGCAACGATAACAGTCGAAAGAATCAGAACAAGAAAAACTGCAGCTGAGAACTTCATGCCTTCCTCGGTCGGTTTGAGATGTGGCCGGGCTACGGAGAAAACAGCCTGCAAAACCCGGCTGGACAGTCGTCAAGATACAAATGCGGATTTAAAAAGTCAAAGAAGGTTTGTGGCCATGCGGCTCAGGCTCTATGAGCGCCTCTTTCCCTGTGTCAGTTATCAGCAACCGAGGCCAGGAGGCGCTTTATGAGGCTGGCCTTATCGGCGTCTGCCCGCACGTGCAGAAGGACTTCGGTGTCACCGTAGTCGGCGGTCACGGCCCGGGCCAGCTCGTAGATGCGTGCGATGGTCGCAGCTTGTTCCACGCCGATTCGGACTTCCATCTCCTGAACCGACTGGCGGAGCAATTTTGTCACCCCTTCCTTCAGATCGTTGAGGAAAAGACCGCGGGCTGCCGATACGAAGACCGCATCCGCATACTCATTGCGCAGTCGCTCAAGCAGCATCTTCTTGGTCAGCACATCGATCTTGTTGAAGACCAGAACCGTCGGTTTGTTGTCAATCCCGAGCTCCCGCAGCACGTCCCGCACGACGGCGATATGGTCGAACAGGGCCGGATGCGAGACGTCAACAACATGCAGCAGCAAATCCGCATCGGCAGCCTCCTCGAGCGTGCTCTTGAAAGAGGCGACCAGATTGTGCGGCAGCTTGCGGATAAACCCGACCGTGTCGATCAGCAGGACGTCATCCTGGCCGGAAATTTCCAGCCGGCGGACCGTCGGATCGAGGGTGGCGAACAGCCGGTCTTCAACAAAGACGTCAGATTCGGTGAGGCAGTTCATCAGCGTCGATTTGCCGGCGTTGGTGTAGCCAACCAGCGCCACTTTCAACGCATCGCCCCGGCCCCTCCTGCGGACGGCGCGCTGGCGGGCGATCTTTTCGAGAGCGCGGGTCAATACGCTGATCCGTTTGCGAATGAGGCGACGGTCCACTTCGAGCTGGGTCTCACCCGGACCGCGCGTGCCGATGCCACCGACCTGTCGCGAAAGATGCGACCATTGCCGGGTCAGCCGTGGCAGCAGGTAGTTGAGTTGCGCCAGCTCCACCTGCGTTCTCGCCTCTCGCGTCTTGGCGCGGCGGGCGAAGATATCGAGAATGAGGCCGCTGCGGTCGACGATCTTCTTGCCGACCATCTTTTCGAGGTTTCGCACCTGGGCCGGACTGAGATCGTCGTCGAAAATCACTATATTAGCGTCTTTGTCTTCGACGAGCTGCGACAGCACCTGCGCTTTACCTTTGCCGACAAAGTAGGCCGGGTCGACACGCTCCTTCTCCTGCACCAGGCGATCGACAACTTCCGCGCCGGCCGTATCGGCCAGCAAAGCCAGCTCCTGCAAGTGGTCGTCGGTTATCCAGCGGTCGCCATCGCGGGTAAGTCCGACGAGGATAGCGCGTTCCCGCTGCGGTTTTTCCAGCTCAATCAATTTGTTCATCCCTCTTGTTTCGCCGGTTCCTGTGACGCACTCTCCCGGGCGAGAAGGGTCTCAGCAACGATTAGCAGAAAGGCCACCACCAGAATGGAATGCCCAAGCTCCCGGCCAAAGCGGGATTGCTGCAGGCGTTCACCGATACTGGCTCCTTCTTCGATTTTCACCAACTGTGATTCCTCAACCATTTTGCCAAAATCCGCCATCGTCAACTGCCGGCCCGCCGGCTCTTCCGCGTCGAAGTTGCAGGCCCATTGCTCCAGTTGCCGCTGGCCATCGTAAAGCCTGTAAATGCCCGGCAGTCGGGTATCGCTAAAGCGAACCAGGTAGTGACCACGAGATATTTCCGGTTTTATTCTGACCCGGGAGCCATCCGGCGTTTCGACCGAGAGGTCGGCGCCGGCTGCGCCGTCGGCTTCGAACGAAAGCTCGTCGCCAACGACAACCTGACCGCTTTCGGCCGAAGCATCACCGGCGAGATAGAAGACCGAGCGGTTTACCAAGGGCACGAAAAAGCCCTTCAGAGTCAGGTCGGACCATTTTTGTGCCAAACTGGTGGTCGCGTAAAGGATTCTGCCACTCTGCAACTTCGTTTCAAACAGGAATGGCTTGCCGTTGCTGTACTCGATGATCCGGTCCACGGGCTGCTTTTCGCTGATGTCTACGGCAAAACGCACGTGCGGCGTTTCGACGAATTTCTTTTCTTCGAACACCCCGCGAAAAATGGGATGGCTGAAATCGATTTTTCCGAGAGAGAGAAATTGATCCTGAGCGCTGCGGTTCAGCGTCTGGGTGATTGTCGGCAGCCGCAGCCGGGCGTGCAGATGGTCGTTGTAGTTGCGCAGGTCGACATCTTCGCCAAGAAAAATCATGAGACCGCCGCCGGCTTTGACAAACGCCTGCACCTTCAGAACGGTCGCCGCATCGAAACGCGGAACATTCGACAGAATGACCGCCTCAAACTTCGCCAGCTCTACCGTGTTCAGACGGTCGGCCGATATCTCGGTGATGTCGATATAGGAAGCCACATCTTTCTGCGGCCGGAGTGCGAGCTTGAGATAGCGGGTGTCCTCAGGCTTGTTTCCCACCAGCAGAACCGGAATGCGGCTGGCGATATGAAACGCGAAGTACCGCCGGTTATCTTCAGCGAGCGCATCGTCTTCAAGCAGCGCATAACCGGATTGAAAACCGGTTTGCTGCGGCACGACGCGGAAGAGCACGTTCGCCGCCGCCCCTCCCGGAATATCCGCCACATCCTGTCCGACGCGCTTGCCGTTGACGAACAGATGGACCAACTTGTTTTTTAACTCCTGCGTGCCGCTGTTGCGCAGCTGCACCGACACCTCCGCAACCTTGCCCTTCTCCAAAATCTGATTCCCAATCGAAATATCGGCGATGGTGAGGTTTTCGTTCTCAGAGGGTCGTACCGGCAACACGAAGAGCTTGACGTCCGGGGCCAGAAACAGCGCGGCGTCATCTGCGTGTTGCTGCGGCTTCGGAGCGCGCAAATCCGAAATCAGGTAGACCTCTTTGTTGATGTTCTTGCTCTTGAGCATGATATCGTCAGCAGCGATCAGCGCTGCCTCAAAATCGGTGCCCGCGTGTGAGATTTCTGTCTTTTCGATGAGTTCGCTCACAGCGCCGGGACTGTGGCTCGCTCCGGACTGGGCGAAGCGCGGGGGCTTCTGCGGATAAAGCAGATAGACTTCGTCCCGACGGCGCAGCATCGAAACGACTTCAAGCGCCCGAACTTTGGCGCTGTCAAACAGTGGCCGTCCTTCAGAAAGCCGTCCCATGCTCAGGGTGTTGTCCAGAATAATGACCGCGGTCAACTGGGCTCCCGATTCCAGAGAGGCGGCATCGGAGCTCTTCAGCGTGGGCCGGGCAAAGGCCAGCACGAGCGCCAGCACCAGCAGAGCACGCAGCACCAGCAGCAAAATCTGCCGCAGCTTCAGGCGCCGAATCTGCCGCCGCTGCAGTTCCTGCAGGAAGCGCAGACTGCTAAAATAGACGATCTTGCTCTTCTGCCGGGTGAAGAAGTGAATCAGAATGGGAATTGAAACTGCTGCCAGACCAAGTAGAATCGCAGAGTTTAGGAAAGTCAGCATTTATGCGCTAAACACCTTTTTCAGGGCACCCCAGATTCCCTTTTTCAACGGCTGGATCGGCATCGGCTCCGGCGGGGTGAACGGCTCGCCCGCGAGGACAAATTTCGCATTGTCCTCGAAAATCGCACGCGCGCGCTCCTCGCCCCACCCCTCGGCCACCAGATTTCTGGCGTCGCTGAGCTTGATGGGACGCCGGCGTGTATTGTGGCCGTCGCTGCCAACGAGGTGAATGAGATTGCTGTTCAGCAAGACCATGGCCGTATCCTTGACCGGCTCACCGTGTCTTCCGACGATGCTGCCCGCGTTCATTTGCAGCAAAGCGCCGCGCTGGACGAACTCGTACGCGCGTTCCGGGTTGCGGATGATGCCCATGTTCCGCTCGGGATGCGCGATCACCGGTGTGATGCCGACCGTGGCGACGTCGAAAAAATAATCGGCGGCGAACTGCGGCACGCCCTGCATCGGGAATTCGACCAGGAAATATTTTTTGTTGTCGTCATACGTCGAGATTCTGTGGTGCAGCTCCAGGTCGGGCTGCGAATACAGCTCGGCGCCGAGGTGCAATTTGATGGCAATGCGCTCCAGTTCGAGGCGTTTCTTCAACTCCTCGAATTTGGTCACGATCTCTGCCTCGCGTTCGTAGTCGACGTTGCTGAGGATGTGGTGCGTGATGGCCACCTCGGCGATGCCATCTTCTTCGGCCTGATGCATCATGGCCATGGTCTCTTCCCAACTGGAGGGACCATCGTCGATTTGCGGTAGTACGTGCGAATGAATGTCGATCAAGTAAGCTCTCCGTATCTCAAAGCGGGCGCGGTGCCCATCGCCGGGAGTTCCGGTTCTGCACTGCGAGAATACACGTCACTTAACTCTAAATATACCATGATATGAGCGAAGTGCAAAAATGTTTCAATTTGCACAGTCGTTTAACACAAGCGTCTCTTTTGATGTATCGCCTCAGCGAACTCCCGCATGAGGCCGTCTTGGACGCCATCCTCCAGCACATTGCCGGTGACCACGAACGCCGCGCCGGCAGCGACTTTCGCCGCGGCTTCTTCCGGGGTCCGGATTCCGCCGCCGACAATTATGGGAAGCGAAATGTAGTCGCAAACCTGACGCACCATCTCCTCCGGCACAGAATGTACGGCGCCGCTGCCGGCTTCCAGATAAACCAGTTTCATGCCGAAATATTCCGCCGCAAGCGCGGTCGCTTTGGCGATATCCGCCTTGTTGCGCGGAATCGGCTGGGTGTTGCTCATAAATTCGGCCGAAGTGGTGCAGCCCGATTCGATCAGCATGTAGCCCACAGAAATCGGCTCGATATTCAACGCTTTGATCACAGGCGCCGCCCGAACCTGCTCGCCGATCAGGTAGGTCGGGTTGCGGCCGCTGATCAGGGAGAGAAAAAAAACCGCGTCGGCGTGGCGCGAGACCTGGGTCGTGCTGCCGGGAAAGATGATCACGGGAATATCGACCTGCGCCTTGATCAGCTTGACCAGCTCGTCGAACGAAGAAGAGAGGAGCAGGCTGCCCCCCACGAGTATGGCATCGGCGCCCGCAGCGCAGGCCGCAGACGCAACCCCGGCAATTTCGTTCAGTTGCCACTTGTCCGGATCGATCAGGACGAAATAGCCGGCGCCTCTGCTTTCCCGGACCTGAAGAAGCTTTTGAAAGGATGTCAACATCCGCCTGATATTGCCTGCCTCCCGCGGCATTTGAACTTCTTGCGAGACTCGCACACCGCCGCGCCCCAAACGGCTCTGTTTTGGGCTGCTAAAGAAACGACCCCACGATCTCCGGCACCTTTTCCAGCGCCGCGTCTATTTTCCCCAGATCCTTGCCTCCGGCGAGTGCCATGTGCGGCCGCCCACCGCCACCACCGCCGGCGATGGCCGCCACTTTCTTGACAATATCCCCTGCCTTGAGCTTCCTGCCGGAAATCAAATCGTCGGTCACCACACAGATGAAAGACGCTTTCTCATTGATCACCGCCGAAAGAACGCCCACCCCCGAGCCCAGCCGGGAGCGCAGCGTGTCGCTGATCTGCTTCAGCTCCTCGACGTCGTCGCTTTGAACGCGCGAGCTCACAACCTTGAACCCGTCCAGGGTCTGCGCCTGCTCAACGAGCGCGCCGATGCGCTGCTGGCCGGACTTGACGCGCTGCTGGCGCAGCTCCTTTTCCAAATCGTGGTTTTCGGCGATCAACGCCCTCACCTTTTCAAGAAGCCCGTCGCCCTTGCAGTTCAGCGTTTCCTCGAGCGCCATCGTGCGCTTTTTCTCGGCGCGCAGCAGCTCGTCTGCCTTCGAGCCGGTGACGGCTTCCAGCCGGCGAATGCCCGCAGCCGCGCTCGACTCGGAAAGAATGCGGAAATAACCGGCCTCCCCGGTGCTCTGCAAATGGGTGCCGCCGCACAGTTCGAGACTATAGTCGCCGACTTTCACCATGCGCACGTGCTCGCCGTATTTCTCCTCGAAGATCGCCATCGCGCCGAGCGCTCTCGCCTCGTTGAACGTGGTCTGAATGGTCTCCACCGGCAAATCGGCGCGGATCTTCTCGTTAACCCGTGCCTCGATGCGCTCCAGCTCGTCGACGCCTATTTTTTGGAAATGGGTGACGTCGAAGCGCAGGTGATCGGGTTCGACCAGCGAGCCGGCCTGGGTCACATGCTCACCGAGAGTTTCGCGCAGCGCCTTGTGCAGCAGGTGGGTGGCCGTGTGGTTGCGGGCAGTCGCTTTGCGCGCCGCAGCATCTCCCCGGGCTGTGACGCCGGCAGACGATATGGCCTTACCTTCTATGAGCTCGCCGATGTGCACGAAAGTCGCGCCATCTTTGATCGTATCCGTAACCCGGACCCGAAAATCTTTGCCCAGAATCTCGCCGCGGTCGCCGACCTGTCCACCGGACTCGCCGTAAAAGGGCGTGCGGCTCAAAGTGAGAAAAACCTTACCCGCTTCAATCTTGAATTTTCTTATTTCAGCCTCGGCCTCGAGCTGTTCATAACCGTGAAACACCGAATCCTCGCCCTCGCTCAGGGAAGTCCAGCTCTTGAAATCGAAGTCGGCCGAATAGGTCCACTTGCCGGCTTTGCGGGCGCGCTCGCGCTGCTCCTGCATGGCTTTTTCGAAGCCCGCTTCGTCGACGGCAAGACCGCGTTGGCGCGCCATCACCTGCGTCAGGTCCAGCGGAAATCCGAACGTGTCGTACAACCGAAACGCGTCCTCGCCCGGAATTTCTTTGTTGCCGGCCTTTTCAACCGCCGCTGAAATTTTCTCGAAGATCTCGAGCCCCCGATCGAGGGTGGCGTTGAAGCTCTCCTCCTCAGAGCGGACGACGGAGGCGATAAACTCGGACTTGTCGGAAATCTCAGGAAAGGCCTCGCCCATCGTTTCCACCAGCACGGGAACGAGTTTATGAATAAAAGGCTCCTGCATGTTCAGGTTGCGGCCAAAGCGCGCGGCGCGGCGCAGAATGCGGCGGAGGACATACCCCCGGCCTTCATTCGAGGGCATGGCGCCGTCGCCTATGGAGAAAGTCAGGGCGCGAATGTGGTCCGCGATCACGCGGTGAGCAAATCCCTTTTCGTCGCCGGAATAGGGCACTCCGGAAAACTCCTGAATCTTGTCCAAAAGTGGCCGGAACAGGTCGGTCTCGTAGTTGGAGGTGGTGCCGTTGAGTACGGCCAGCACGCGTTCGAAGCCCATGCCGGTATCGACATGCCTGGCCGGCAGAGCGTGCAGCGTGCTGTTCCGGTCCCGATTGAACTGAATGAAGACCAGGTTCCAGATTTCGATGACATTCGGGTCGCCGGCATTGACCAGCTTGCCGCCCGACTTGTCGAGAGTCAGGTCGATGTGGATTTCCGAGCACGGTCCGCAAGGCCCGGTTTCGCCCATTTCCCAGAAGTTGTCCTTCTTGCCAAAGCGCAAAACCT
>CAZTNL010000092.1:0-8365 GCA_964614885.1 uncultured Calditrichaceae bacterium
GGCAGGCCGGCAACGGCGGCAGCGGGTGCGTGAGCTTTGGCCGCGAAAAATACGTTGCCAAAGGCGGTCCCGACGGCGGCGACGGCGGCGACGGCGGCGATGTCATATTGCAGGCCACCACCGACATGATGAGCCTGTTGGATTTCAGGTATCGTCCAAACTTCAAGGCTGAACGAGCCGAACATGGGATGGGCAGCGATAAGCACGGCAAGAATGGCAAGGACCTTGTCATTAAAGTGCCGGTCGGTACGATTGTGAAGGACGATGACACCGGTGAGCTTCTGGCCGACCTCGTAGAACCCAATCAATCCGCGGTCGTGGCAAAGGGCGGGCGTGGCGGCCGGGGAAACGCACGGTTTGTTTCTTCGACGAATCGGGCGCCCCGCCATTGGGAGCAGGGCGAATTCGGGCAGGAGCGGACCCTCGATCTCGAGCTGAAAGTGCTCGCCGATGTAGGATTGGTCGGCCTGCCAAACTCGGGAAAGTCCACGTTGATTTCAAGGATTTCGGCAGCGCGACCCAAAATCGCGGATTATCCTTTCACCACCCTCACGCCCAATCTCGGTATCGTCAAGTATCACGATATCGGTAGTTTCGCTGTAGCAGATATTCCGGGAATTATCGAAGGCGCGCATCTGGGAAAGGGCCTCGGCCACGAGTTTCTTCGACATATCGAACGGACGGCTCTCCTGTTGTTCCTCATCGACGTTGCCGCCGAAGACATTTCCGCAGAATACCATCTTTTACGCAATGAGCTGCAGAAGTATAACGACGAACTGCCCGGCAGGGTCGGGGCGGTCTTGCTGACGAAGTGCGATATCGGCGTGGACCTTGACTCGCGGCTGCCGCGCAAACTGGACGGCATTCCCGTCTTTCAGATTTCCAGCATCACCGGACAAGGACTCGATGAACTCAAGGAGTTTATCTGGCGGTATTTGCGTGTAGATGAGGGGTGACCCTTGACGTACCCGCAACTGGATCCAGAGGCGTTGTTCCGGCTGGTCGCCGTGCCTGGGGTCGGCCCGGGAAAGTTGCGCTCCCTTATCGGCCATTTCCATTCTGCCGAGGCTGTGCTGCGGGCCAGCGACAAACTGCTCACCGCGGTGCCCGGCGTCGACGTAAACACAGCCCGGAAAATTCGTTCTTTTGACGGGGCGGAATTCGCGCACGAACAGATGCAGCGTCTGCGCAAGTCGGGCGCCAGGCTGCTTACGATATGGGACGGCGACTATCCCGGCGCCCTGAAACAAATTTACGACCCGCCCGTGCTGCTTTATGTAAAAGGCGAGCTAGCCGACGCCGACCGCCTGGCAGTCGGCATCGTCGGATGCAGGCAACCGTCGGCTTACGGCAAAGTGGTGAGCGAGAAAATAGCCATGGAGCTTGCCACGATTGGCGTGACCATCGTCAGCGGTCTGGCCTACGGTGTCGACACCTTCGCTCACCAGAGCACCCTACGCTGCGGCGGCAGAACCCTGGCGGTTCTCGGGTCCGGCGTGGATGTCATTTATCCTCCCGAAAATCAAAAATTGGCCCGGAAAATCTCCGGAGCGGGTGCGCTGCTTTCCGAATTTCCAATGGGAGCGGCCCCGGACAAGGGGAATTTCCCGCGCAGGAACCGGATTATTTCGGGTCTGAGTCTGGGCATTGTGGTGGTTGAGGCCGGTACCCGGAGCGGCGCCTTGATAACCGCGGCGCTGGCGCTCGACCAGAACCGTGAGGTCTTCGCCGTGCCCGGAAATATCAACAGTCCCAAGAGCGCGGGGCCCAACGCGCTCATTCAGGACGGCGCAAGCCTCGTTACCTGCACGGATGATATCCTGGACGCGCTGTCGGATGCGCTGTCGCCCCTCATGCGCGATAACACGCCGGAGCAGCCTGAAATTGAGCTGGACGCTGAGCAGGCCCGTCTCCTGACGATACTCAGCAATGAGCCACAGCACATCGACCACATTGCCCACATGGCCGGCCAGGCGACCGGAAGCGTGCTGGCGCGGCTGCTTGGCCTCGAGTTGATGAATCTCGTCCGGCAGCTACCGGGGAAGATGTTTGTCAGAACGACGACACGCCCCATTCGGGTGACAGCCGGGGAATCCGCAAGGGGAAGCGGACATGAGCCGTGAGGGGTTGATACGTCCCGCGTGCGCAGGCCAACCATTGGTGTTCCGAGGCCATCCGCAAGGTGTGTTCTACCCAAAAACAAGTTGACATAGTGCCATCGTTTTGCTATATTTCACCCGCTTTAATCGGGAGCGGGAGGGCTAGTCCTAATTGGTAAGGCAGCGGTCTTGAAAACCGCCGGGTTTGCGCCCTTGGGGGTTCGAGTCCCTCGCCCTCCGCACAATTTCGTTGAAGATTTTTCTGCTGACCGGAGAGGTGGCCGAGCGGCTGAAGGCACAGGTTTGCTAAACCTGCGTAGGGGCAACTCTACCGAGGGTTCGAATCCCTCCCTCTCCGCACTTTTTTATTAAGGTGTCGAGTGCAATTCATAGAAACAGGTGAGAAATTTCGAGTAAGGTTCGCGCCGAGTCCCACTGGCTTTCTGCATGTGGGCGGGGCCCGTACTGCCATTTTTAACTGGCTGTTCGCCAGAAAGTATGGCGGAGACTTTCTTCTGCGCATCGAAGATACCGATGTTGAACGTTCCGGCGAAGCGATGGTCGACGCCATCCTTGAAGGGTTGCAGTGGCTGGGGCTGAACTGGGACGAAGAGGTTATTTACCAGTCGCACCGCCTGGAGCTCTACGACCGTTACATCGCGCAACTGATCGATGCAGGCAAGGCGTACAAGTGTTACTGTGCCGTGGAAGAGATTGACGCGGATCGGGCGCAGGCGAGGGCGGCCAAACGCGACTATCGCTACAATGCGACAGGTAAGTGCCGGCATCTGAGCACGGCTGAAATCGATGCCTGTGAACGGGCCGGCAAGCCGCACGTCGTACGTTTTCTGCTTCCGGAGGGGCAGACGACATTCGAAGACGCGGTTTACGGCAATATCTCGGTGGACCACCGCCAACTCGATGATTTTATCATCCGCCGGTCCGACGGATTTCCGACCTATCATCTGGCGGTTGTCGTCGACGACCATGAAATGGGCATCACGCACATTATTCGTGGCGACGATCATCTTTCAAACACGCCGAAGCATGTTCTGCTCTATCGTGCGTTCGGCTGGGCGGCGCCGAAGTTCGGCCATGTGCCGCTTATTCTGGGAAACGACAAGCAACGGCTCAGCAAACGCCACGGCGCTACCGCTGTCGGCGAGTACGCGAAAGCCGGCTATCTGCCGGAGGCGATGTTCAATTTTCTTTCGATTCTCGGCTGGTCGTCGGGAGATGACCGGGAGCTGTTTTCCCGTGAGGAGTTGATTGCGGAGTTTTCGGCGGACGGGATTCAGAAAAAGAGTGCTGTCTTCGATGAGAAGAAGCTTGAGTGGATGAATGGGCAGTATATCAATGCCATGCCCGCAGAGCAGTTTTACGATTTGCTCGTCACCTCTCTCATCGAAAGCTGTACTATTGATGCGCAGTTTGCCGAAGCGAAGACGGCGTATCTGGAGCGGGTGGCTGAGTTGATACAGCCCAGGCTCAAGTATGTCACCGAAATCGCGCGAATGACCGGCTACTTTTTCTCTGCGCCGACCGCCTATGACCAGAAGGCGATCAGAAAGCACTGGAAAGCGCCGGATCAGATCGAACGTTTCGAGGAACTTTGCCGCAGGCTCGATCTGCAGGAATGGACGATCGAGAGTATTGAAACGGTGTTGCGCGACTATGCCGGGCAACTCGGAGTCGGGGCGGGCAAAGTGATTCAGCCGCTGCGCCTTGCGATAACCGGGATTGCTGCCACGCCGGGAATGTTTGAAGTGATGGCCCTGCTCGGCAAGGAACAGGTCCTTTCCAGGATAAAGGACGCGGTCGACTATTTGAAAGAGCATCCTGTTCGGGCTGAAGTGCCCGAAGTTGCCGCATAAGGTTTTCCAAGACTGGGGTGTCGTCCAACGGCAGGACACACGACTCTGGATCGTGTAATCGGGGTTCGAATCCCTGCACCCCAGCTCTTTCTTTCTCAACGCCCTCCACGCTATCCGCTTTTTTGTTTACATCTGTTTAAAAATTTTGTAATTTAGCCAAATTCTTCCCGAATTTTTTTTCGGTCTGCTTGCTCGTTTGCGCGGATATTATTGGAAGGCAATCATGCTGCGTCCGTCCACAAAGTCCGTACTTTTCGCCGCCGCCGTCGGCATCTTCGGTCTCGCGTTGTTTCTGCGGTTTGTGGAGCCGTATGTTCCCCAGGCCTCCGCCGATTTACATTACTCACGCTCAGAAGTCATCGGGATTGCGCGGCACTACCTCGAATCTCAGGGGTTCGCGCTGGACGGGCTCTCGGCCGACGCGAATTTTCGCTTTGATGCCGGATCGACCACTTATCTCGAGAAGCGGCTCGGCCTTGCGGCCGCGCACCGGACATTGCGCGCGGACTCGCTTTCAACGCACTTTTGGGATGTTTATTTTTTTGACCGCAAGCTGCCGCCCAGCCAGTCGCGGAACGAGTACCGGGTTCGGGTTTCACCGCGAGGCAAAATCCGCGGATTTCAACACGATTTCCCGGACTCGGTCGCGGTACCCTCGCTCGAAGCGGATGCTGCCAGGGCTCTGGCAGAAAAGTTCCTGTTCGATGCCGGGCATGATCTGAGCCACTATACTCTGGAAACATCTTCCGTCAACGATCTCGCCGCGCGGCGGGATTTCAAGTATATCTGGGTGTCGACGGACTCCCTCGCCGGGATGCTTGGCCGGCTGTCCGTCGAAGTGCATGGCAACCGTGTTGGCCGCTACAGCTCAGAGCTGCAAGAGCCCAAATCCTACCAGCAGCAGTCGGGTCGGGTGCAAACCACCGTAACCTTTGTGGCAACTGCCTCTTCTGTGGCGACCTTCATCCTTTTGATTTTCATCATTGCTCTTTTTCTGAAAAAATATCACGACGGTGAGGTTGGCGTCAGGACAGCCATCTATGTCTTCTGCATCTTATTTGGGATCACGCTCATAGAGCACGGGCTGCGGTTTTCGTCCATTGGTTATGGCACACTGGTCGGAGATGTCAATCGCTTCAACGTACGTATTATCGTCTTTTTTATCACGGCTTTCATTGTACAGGTATTCATGGCGGCCATGGTCTTTGCTGGCTGGAGCGTCGGCGAGTCTTCTGCCCGGCGCGGGTGGTCGGACAAGTTGCGCTCCATCGACGGGTTGCGTTTTGGCAAGCCGTTTACCGTGGAGCTGGCCAATTCCGTCACCCGCGGCTACAGCTTCGGCCTTGCCCTGCTCGGTCTGCTGACCGCGGCCTTTGTCCTCGCATCCGGGGCCGACGGCTCCGGGTTCCATGTGGTTGGCTTGCACGGCATTCCGGAATCGATGGCCCCCTCCCTCAGCGCTGTCTTTCTGGCGCTCAGAATCGCGTTGCTGAACGAAATCGTCTTTCGTTTCTTTTTCATATCCTGGCTGCGCGAAAGGACCGGGCGGACGTGGCCCGGATTGCTGGTTTCCTCGCTTCTTTGGACGTTGCTGGCCTTTACCCTCTGGGATTTCCCGATGGCTTCCCCGCCTTTCCGGGTTTTGTTCCCCGTGTTCTTTTTGTTGAGCCTGACAATGGGATTCATCGTCGTGCGCTACGATTTGATGACGGCCACTTTAACCAACTTTGTGCTGATCGCCTTTGGCTATGCCACCCCGTTGTTCACCGCTTCGGCCTCTTTCTACGAGGTGCACCGCTGGATTTTTCTCGTGCTCATGGCGCTGCCCGTCACGGTGGCGGCGTTCGGCTATGTGAAACGCCAGCGGTTTGATTTCACCCCGGAGCTGACGCCGACGCACATCAAGCGGATTTCGGAACGGGAGCGCATGGCGCGGGAGCTGGAGATTGCCCGAACCGTGCAGATGAGCCTGCTGCCCAAGGAAAATCCTCTGGCCGAAGGCTACGATATTGCCGGCATTTGCATTCCGGCTCTTGAGGTCGGGGGAGATTACTACGATTTTTTCCAGCTCGGAGACGGCAAGATCGGTGTGGCCATCGGTGATGTGTCGGGAAAGGGCGTGCCGGCCGCCATATACATGACGCTGACGAAAGGCATCCTGCAGTCGCATGCCGTCGAGAGCCTGTCGCCGAGGGAAGTGCTCAGCAAGCTCAACCGGCAGATGTACATGAACATTGAGCGCAGTTCTTTCGTCAGTATGTTTTATGCGGTGCTCGATATGAAGCGACATAAGATTCGGTTCTCCCGTGCCGGCCACAATCCAGCCATTCTGGCGCAGCACAGCACAAACAGCAGCACCCTGATTCAACCTCAGGGCATTGCCCTGGGTTTGGAGGCCGGCTCACACTTTCATGACTGTCTGGAGGAGCATGAGCTGCCGTTGCAGAGCGGAGATGTGCTCACTTTCTATACGGACGGCTTTACGGAGGCCAGCGATGCGACTGGGAACGAGTTTGGCGAGGAACGCCTTGAGCAGGAAATTTCCGAGGCCAAGGGGCGCTCGGCCAACGGCATCATTCAACAGGTTGTGCGCTCGGTTAAAACATTTGTCGGCAGCCACCCGCAGCACGACGACATGACCATGGTTGTGCTGAAAGTGCTTTGAAGCAGATGTCTGCAAGGAGTCCCGATTGGGACAAAATCACCGCGGTCCTGAAAAACGCGTATCATTCGGGCTCGGAGAACCTTCGTCTGCTCCTGCTCGGCAGCGCCTGGCTGGCATCGGTCTATTTCGCATTTTACCCGCAAGGGTTTCCGGACTCCGTCGGGCTGGCGGCCGGACTCCACTTCATCTTTGTCTATCTGTTCGCAAAAGAGATCGCAGGCCGGTCCCGTGGCCGCGCGGAGCTGCTGCTGGGTGGCGCGCTGCTTTTTTACGTGCTCGATTACTTCCTGTTGCGCCATGTTTACGCGGGTAGCGGCGCGCCTGCGCCTTTCATGGCGCATCCCCATCTTCTGCTCCAGGCCTGCTTCATGCTTTGGGTTAGTGCGTTGGTTATCCTGGCGAGCAAGGGCCGGAAGGGCGCGCTGCTCTGGTTTTTCATTCTCGGCTGGCTCGGGGTGCAGTTCGCGGAGAGTGGCGGCTTGTTGCCGAGGGTTCTGCTGCAGGTGGCGTTGTTTGTCTTTCTCCTGCGCAAGACTGCCTGGCTGGAAAAATTGGCAAAGTCGGAGTGCTGGATCTATCTCTTTGCCGGAATACTGGTCTTTCGCGCGGTGTGGATTTGGGATCCTCTGGCTCTGGCCGGCGCGCCACGTTTTCAGCAATCGCACCTCTGGTACGGCGGCCCCTGGTTCATGGTTGTGACGCTGCAGTTGTTCCTCTTTGCCGTACTCGTGAAAATTCCCGTTGTGCTGGTGTACAATTTTGCCAGTCTCGCCAGAAAACTGCGCATCTCGGGGCTGTTTCAGTCCACGGTGCCGCAGGTGATTCAGGCAACCATGCTCTTGCTCATTTTCTACTTTTTCGTGGCCGGCTGGCAGGCGGAAAAGGTGCGCAAGGCCCTGCTCGACACTATGACGCTCATCTCCGAGGAGCAGATTCCGCCGCCCGATTATTGGGTGAAGCTGGAGCCGGCGGGGATGGATGAGGTCCGGTTGCCCGGCTATGAACCGTTTCGGCTGGGCCAGGATTTTCCCGGAGAGGGCGTTCTGCAGTTGGCCCGCAATGCGCCGCAGGATTCCGGGAACGCCTCGGAGTTCCTCGTGTTTGTCAGGCGATACCAGGAGAAGTCGGACGGGGAGGTGGAGCGGCTCTATTTCACCCAAGTCGATTCGAGTTTTCTCGCTCTGGTGGCCCGAAACACCTCGGTTCTGGCCGGTTCGAGGCTGCTTGCCTATCCGTATGTGCCGACCAGCTGGGAGTCTTATCTCTACGCCGCGGCTGACCGTATCCGGGTCATGTCGGGCAGAGGCCGGTTCAGGATTTTCCCGTTCGGACTTGTTTCGAATCGCAGCGCTGCAACGGTGGAGAGTCCTCTGGGGCTGCGCACCAACGCCGGTGGAATCAGCGTTGTGGACAAGCTGCTGCGTACAAACCGGGGTATCTCAGCCGGCAGGGTTGCGGTGCCGGTTCTGAACGCAGGCCTGCAGGCGTCCGGCTTTTTCGCTTTCGACGTCCTGCTCGTTCCCGATTCCACGCTGGTGACGTCAACCCTCCTGAGCTATCTGGCACTGCTGGTGTTCATCTATTTTCTGGTGAATTTTTCCATCACGCGGCGCATCGTCAAGTTTGGTGAGGAAATCAATCATGCGATCGTGCATAAGTTCAACCAGCTGCGCAGCGGAATCCATGAAATCGCCACTGGAAATCTGGATTACCGGGTGAGCGTCGAG
>CAZTNL010000093.1:0-8344 GCA_964614885.1 uncultured Calditrichaceae bacterium
CATCGAACAAGTTGCGCACTTCTCTGCCCATGATATCATAAATTCTTAGCTCAGCCCTCGCGTTTGTCTCGAGTTCGAAAAAAATCTGAGTCCGCGGGTTGAATGGGTTTGGATGATTCTGGCTGAGCAGAAAGCTGTGGGGCGCAGTCGCGAGCGTCTCATCCACAACCCCGGTCACGGAGGAAGCAGGCGCCGTGGCTGCGCCAACAGTTGCACGGAACGGAAATGTAGTTGGCCAGCCTGTAAACCACATATAATAAGTTTCTCCCACAAGCACAACCGTCGGGTCGCTCGCCGAGGCGGCCCACGACGAGCCAATCTCAAGGGCCGGGTTGCTCTCGTACTTTTCCCAGGCAATGCCGTCCAATGAAGTAGCATAGCCAATTGACCTTACACCGGTCGCTGCCTTACCTGAATACCACATCTCAAACCCATCTTCCGAGATGCGGACGCTTGGGCGGTAGATTTGAATCTCATCCCAACTGCCGGCGCCACCGGGGCGCATGACGGGATCTGAGTCTCTGAAGGGTTGGGCATGCGTAGTCGGGTTGTCGTACTTCGTCCAGTTGATTCCATCGTCGGAAGTGGCCAGGCCGGGCAGAAGCACAACGTCAGCCGATGCGCTCGTTGCGCTCCCAGCATTGGCAGCCGTCGCCACGATACCCGCGCCGGCGGAATAGTAAAGCAGGTACGTCGAACCCTCTTTCACCACCGATGCCGGCACGATCGTCGCGTCGTCCCACTCCCCCTCCGCGCCTATCGTCAGCACCTGATCGGAATGAGCTGTCCAATTGAGGCCGTCCGTGGAAACCGCGTAGCCGATTTTGTTCGCGCTTTCCCCGGCTATGCCATCCCCGAATCCCGAGTACCACATTCTCAGTGTGTCGCCCTCCTGAATAACGACCGGGTTTTCGACCTGGCCGGCGTCCCAAGCCCCACCTCGCTTCAGCAGGACCGGCGCCGCCTCGCGATTCCACGAGATGCCGTCCAGTGACCATGCATACCCAATTTCCGGCCTGGCAAAGGCCGCCCCCTGGTCAGCGCCGGCATACCACATTTTAAGCGTGTCGCCGACCGCAATGACGTGTGGTTCAAAAGCGATTCCGGAATCCCAGACGCCGGCAGGGCCAACATCCAGCACTGGATTCAGCGGATTCTCCGTCCAGGCGACCTGGGCCAGCGCCGGGACAAGGCCGAGGCAAAGCCAGCAGATGCCTGCCAGTGTGATCCATTCGCGTCTTCTTTTTGTCATGATTCGTCTCCTCTGGTTGGTGAGCGGTATGTTCCAAAGAGACGGGAAGAGGCAAAAGCGAGCCGGCTATTACTCCACAATCAAGCCCACTTGTCGTAAGAGACACATCAATTTCGTGAATTCTCTCAGCAGTGCCCTTTTCCATGAGCTCTATTGCTCTGCCCGCACCGCGTTCGTCGTTGCGGCAGCCGTTCAACTGAACTGCTTCGAAAGCGGCCCGATAGCAAAAGAACCTTGCCCGAAAAGCTGCGCACGGGCTGAAACGGGACATTGAATCCATTCTCTGAAACAAAAGCGCCCGCGTGGAGCTTCCAGCCGTTCGTCAGAAGGAAGCCAACGAGCCAAAGGTGGGACACGAATGCCAGACAGCTCTTGCGAGACTCAGCCGCAAGAGCTGTCCGCGTTTCGGATTAGTTGCGCAGAGGTTTGCCGTTTTTCAACATGAAATTCATTCTATCAACGGAAAGCCTTTCGCCGCAAAGGCTGACGAAGGCCTCCCGCTCCAGGTCGAGAATGGTCTGCTCGTCCACCGGCCGAGTCGGCGAAGCGAGCGCCCCACCGGTCAGGACATTGGCAAGACGCGTGCCGATCAGGGCGTCGTGTTTCGAAATCTTTCCGGGCCTGACCCTGTCTGCGAGTGTCGCCTCGATGACGAGACGGCCGCCTTCTCCAGGCAGGACAAGGTCTTCCCGCTGCGCCGGTGGCGTGTAGCCGTCGGCGAGCTCGAGTACGTTTTGCTTTGCGGCATGGAGCAAATGCGCCGAATTGAGCACAATCGCATCTCCCTTGCGCAGGTATCCGAACGCCACCGCTTCCTTTGCCGACGAAGACACTTTGGCAAACGCGATGGTTTCGAACGTACGCTGCGCCACCGGAAATGGGCCGCTGCGGGCGCGGGCCAGTTTGTCAATATTGTTCAGCAGCACGCGAAGATTACCGCCAGCGCCCGGAATCAGGCCGACGCCCACCTCTACCAGGCCGCAATAGAGCTCGGCGGCGGCCACGATGCAGTCGGCAAAGGCGGCGGCTTCATAGCCGCCTCCCAGACAGAGATTGAATGGCGCTGAGACCACAGGAAACTCCGCGAACTTCAGCGATTGGGCGATATCCTGGAAGTTCCTGCTTATCGTTTCAATTCGCTTCCAGTCTCCGGCCTCGCACAACTGGACGATCAGTGCCAAATTCGCACCCGCGGAAAACTGCTGGCCCTGGTGTCCTATCACCAGCCCTTTGAAGCCTTCTTTCGGCACCAATTCTCTGGCCTCCTGCATCATGTCAATAATCGAGGCATCGATCGGGTTCATTTGTGGCTGCAATGCGCTGTGAAACTCCAGACATGCAACGCCGTCTCCGATGTCGATCAGGCTGGCGCACCAGTTCTGCCGCAGCACTCCGCCGCTCTGTTTGATGAGCTGAAGATCGATTTCGCTATCAGAAACGAGCTCGCGTGCTTCCTTGTCCGCCACATCAAAATACGTTTTGTGGCCCTGGCTGCGGCCGTAGAACGACTTGTGTCCGCTCCCCAGCATGCTCCGTACCCAGGACGGCACCTTCTTTCCCTCGGCCTGCATTCGCTGCACGGATTTTTCCAACCCGATCGCATCCCACGTTTCGAACGGTCCGAGCTCCCAGCCGAATCCCCACTTCATCGCATTGTCCACGCTCACGATATGGTCGGCGATTTCGGGCACGCGATTGGCGGTGTAAATCAAGGTGCCGCTCAGCAGTTCCCAGAAAAATTTTCCGGCCGGGTCGTCGCTGTAGGCCAGCGCTTTAATTTTGCCGCGGGTCGTGTGGAACCCGCGCGCCACCCGGTAGCCATCGAAGCGCACTTTCTTCTGCGGACCGTACTCCAGCGTATCGAGATTGAGGGAGAGGATCTCTTTGCCAACCTTCTGGTAAAAACCTTGCTTCACTTTCTGGCCAAGGCGGCCGGCCTCGAGCATTTTGGTGAGAAACCCGGGCGCTTTGAAAACATCCCGCTGCTCATCATCCGGGCAAAATTCATAAGTGTTCGCCGCCACGTGCGCCAGCGTATCCAGGCCAACGACATCTGCGGTACGGTAGGTGGCGCTTTTCGGCCGGCCCACGATCGTGCCCGTCAGCTTGTCCACTTCCTCGACGGTGAGTTTCATCGCGCGCGTCAACTTCATGGTCAGCATCATGCCGAACGTACCGATACGATTGGCGATAAAATTCGGCGTATCCTTTGCCGGGACGATTCCCTTGCCAAGCACCTCCTCGCAAAAATCGGAGAGGGCACTGACGCAGGCGGGATCGGTCTTCTCGCCGGCCACGATCTCCAGCAGCCGCATATAGCGTGGCGGATTGAAGAAATGCGTGACCAGAAATCGCCGCTGCAGTTCTGCCGGCATTCCCTCCATCATCTTTGCGATCGAAATCCCGGACGTGTTCGAAGAAACGATGGCGCTCTTCTTGAGATGTGGAAGAATGTTCTGAAATACCGACTGCTTGATATCGACCCGCTCGACCACTGCTTCCAACACCCAGTCAACACCCTCCAGGTCGGCGATGTGTTGATCATAGTTACGTGGGGTGATAAGATCCGCGCTCCGCGGATTATAGAAAGGCGCCGGCTTCAGGTTCAGCGCCGCTTGTTTTCCCTTTTCTGCGATCTCCTGGCTGATATCGAACAACAAGGCCGGCACACCAGCGTTGGTAAAATGTGCCGCAAGCTGAGCGCCCATCACGCCGGCGCCGAGCACAGCGACTTTTTCGATCTTCTTCGTCATGGCAGCCCCCTACAAGCGTTCGATGATCGTTGCGATGCCCTGGCCGCCGCCAATGCACATGGTGGCCAGGCCTGTCCGCGCCTGCTTCTGTTCCATCACATTCAGAAGCGTGGTCAGGATTCTGGCGCCGGAGCAGCCTAACGGGTGACCGAGCGCCAGGGCGCCACCGTTTAGATTGACCTTGTCCACAGGCCAGCCTCCCTTTTCGATAACGTAAATCGACTGTGCCGCAAATGCCTCGTTCAGCTCGATCACGTCGATATCCTTAATAGTCATTTTGGCCTTCGTCAGCGCCTTTTCGGTGGCTGGAATCGGCCCCATCCCCATCCGTTTCCAGTCGACACCCGCTACGGCGCGGGAGACGATGCGCGCGCGCGGCTTCAGATCGAGTTCGAGTGCTGTGGCGTTGCTGGCCAGAAGTACCGCCGCGGCCCCAATCGAGTAAGGGCTGCTGGTCGCGGCCGTGACCGTGCCGTCTTTGACGAAAGCTGGCTTCAGCGATTTTATCTTCTCCAAATTCGGCTCTCTCGGGCCTTCATCCTGAGCTACCTCCGTGCCGCCGGCATCGATAGCCACGACCTCATTTGCATAGCGCCCGTTCTTCCACGCGTCCAGTGCCTTCTTGTGCGACTCTACGGCAAAAGCCTCCTGCCGCTCGCGACTGATGTCGCCATCTTTGGCCAGATTCTCGGCTGTTTCTCCCATGCCCATATAGAATTGCATCTCAGCCAGTTTCGGATGAAAACTGGGATTGTACCCACCCATCGGAATGGCAAACATATCCTCGACCCCGCCGGACAGGCCAACGTCGATATCTCCGGCAAGGATGGCCTGATCGATCTGGTGGACCGCATCCATAGACGAGCCGCAAAAACGATTGACCACTTTGGCGCCGGCGGTTTCGGGAATCCCGGCGAGGAGTGCAACCCCGCGCGCGATCATCATGCCCTGCGTAGCCTCCGGGAAAGCACATCCGAAAACCACATCTTCTATTTTTCCCTTCGGGAACTTCGGGTTCCGTTTCAGCAATCCCTTGACAACCTGCGCCGCCAACTCATCGGCGCGAATGCCGACGAGCTTGCCGCCCTTCACGCCGATGGGGCTGCGCGCTGCATCGACAATAACTGTATATCGACCTTGTTGTGACATAGTCTGCTCCTTGCGATTTTGAATTATCCGAAGAGTTCGTTTTCACCGTGTTCGTATAAATATTCTGCAATCTCCTGCTTGAGCGCAAACACGTTGACCGGCAACACCATTTGCGAACGGAATGCCTGCACTTCGCCGAGCGTCTTTTCAAGGTACGGCGGGTCGGTGACCGCCAGCAGGATATTTTCAGCGGCGTCCGCCACGGCCTGCAATCGGCCGGCTAACAGCGCAGTACGCAACGCCTGCCAGACGGGCTTCGCGTCAACCTGCTGAGCCACCCGCGCCAGCGCGCTGCTCATGATGTAAATGTCTGTGAACATGTCCGCCAGCGTCGCGCTCACCTGCTGCTGGTTGGTCAGGTCCTGCCCAAACCGGCTGATGGCCCGGCTGAAAGTGAGCAGGGTGAGATTTCGAGCAGCCCCAAAGGCGCGCGATTCTGCAGTCTGCCCGTCCGCTGCGGCCGGCGAGTCCGGCAGCGACAGCTCGATTTCCTTCACTGCCTCGCGAATCGGAAGCTCCTCCATCAGAGCTTTCTTCAAAACATAGCCGGAAATGATTTGGCGGTTGATTTCGTTGGTGCCTTCCCAGATTCTATCGATCCGGGTGTCACGCACAACCGAGGCCATCGGGTACTCCTCGATAAAACCGTTTCCGCCGAAAACCTGTAACGCGGTGTTTGCCACGAAGGCCATGCTTTCGCTGCCGTACACCTTGACCATCGAAGCCTCGACGGCGTAGCTCTCTATTGCCTGCGCCACCTGCAGATTGTAGTCCTCTGCGCTGCCAGGAATGGCTGCGATGGCCGCATCAATGAGTCCTATCGTGCGATAAACGATGGCGTCGAGGGCAAAAGTGCGAATCGACATCTCGGCAAAATACCCCTTGATCTGGTCAAAATTGCGGATGGGCTGGCCGAACTGGCGTCGTTCGGCCGCATAGGCCAGGGCCTCCTCGATGGCAGCTTTGGACCCGCCAAGCGCCGCGGCTCCCAGCTTGAAACGGCCAATATTAAGGGAGTTAAAGGCGATGGCAGCGCCCTTGCCGATTTTTCCCAGCACATTTTCGACCGGAACCCGGGCGTCTTCGAGATATACCGAGCAGGTCGAAGATCCCTTCACGCCCATCTTTTTTTCCTCCGGGCCGACGCTCAGTCCCGGGGTATCCCGCTCCAGAATAAAACCGGTAAACTTCTCGCCGTCGACATTGGCAAAGGTGGTAAAAACCCTGGCCCACGCGGCGTTGGTAATAAACTGTTTGGTGCCGTTCAGAATATAGTGCTTGCCATCTTCTGACAGTCTGGCGGTTGTCTTGGCAGAGGTCGCGTCAGAGCCGGCCTCGGGCTCGGTCAACGCATAGGAGGCGACCCACTCGGCGCTTCCCAGGTTGGGCAGATATTTTTGCTTTTGTTCCTCGTTGCCGAAAAACACGATCGGCAGAGTCCCAATACCCGTGTGGGCGCCATAAGTCGTCGCGAATGAAGCACATAATCCCCGGGCGAGCTGCTCGGCCACGATGGCGGTGGTTACTTTGTCCAGGCCGAGGCCGCCATAGGCTTCCGGAATATCGACGCTGAGCAAACCCATTTCGCCGCATTCACGCAAGAGCGACAGCGATAGCTCCTTATCGTATTTCTCGATGGCTTCCTTGTTCGGTCTGACACGCTCTTTGGCAAACTCTTTGACCATCCTGCTGATTTCGGCCTGTTCTTCACTGAAGCTTTCTCGAGTGAAGATCTCCTGTGACCCGGCCTCTGCGGTTAGAAAAGCACCTCCAGTGTCCATTTTCACCTCATGCGTTATGTTCTGCCATGCGAAACAAATTGGGTACCAAAAAAGGGAGTCCATCGCTGAACTCCCTCCTCGAAGTATTTATTCTTGTGAAACACCTAATCCCTCAGGTCGATTAACTGTCGCATCCTGCTCTGCCTGCTGCATCCGCTATCCCGGCCATTCGGGCACGGCCAGCGCAGGGAGGCAGGTGCGCAGGTTCCATTACAAACGGATCTAGCCCTGGAACCCTTCCCACTTTTGTTCCAGGCCGGCATCCTGAACAGTCTCCATGATATAATCGGTAAACTGCTCGTTGGTGGCGCCGTTGTCACGGCCGGTCATCACCAGCTTCTTCTCGTACTGGCCGCAAACGTCGAGCGCCATTTCGAGTTTCCGGGCCCGTTCGGGATAGCCGATGTGGCGAAGAAGCATGACTGCCGCCCGGATCATGCTGGAGGGATCCGCATACTGCGCGCGTCCTTCTTTCACCATGCGCGGCGCACTGCCGTGGATGGCCTCGAACATCGAGTATTCCATGCCGAAATTTGCGCTTCCCGCTGTGCCGACACCGCCCTGAAACTCTGCGGCTTCGTCAGTCAGAATATCTCCGTACAAATTGGGCAAGGCCATGACCTTGAACTGCTTTCTGCGCTTGGCATCCACCAGTTTGGCGGTCATGATATCGATGTACCAATCGTCGCACTCGATATTCGGGTACTCCTTGGCGATCCTGTAACCTATGTCCAAGAATTTACCGTCCGTGGTTTTGATGACATTGGCTTTTGTGATCAAAGTGACCCGGTCGATACCGTTGTTGTTGGCGTATTCGAAGGCCATGCGAATGAGCCGCTCCGTTCCCGGGGAGGTGGCCACGGTAAAGTCGATCGCCAAATCGTCGCTCACGTTGAGGCCGCTGCTTCCAAGTGCGTAGCCGCCTTCGGTGTTTTCTCTGAAAAAGACCCAGTCGATACCTTCTTTCGGTACTTTGACGGGCCGGACATTTGCGAAGAGCTCCAGCTCCTTGCGCAGCGCCACATTGGCACTCTCGACGTTCGGCCACTGGTCGCCTTTGCGCGGGGTCGTGGTCGGACCTTTGAGCGTGACGTGACACTTCCTGATCTCTTCGAGCACATCGTCCGGTACGGCTTTGCCGACTTCCGCCCGCTTCTCGATGGTCAGTCCCTCGATGACGCGAAACTCGACTTTGCCCCCGGCCGCTTCGTCCTTGAGCATAAACTCGAGAACACGCTGTGCCCCAGCGGCGATAAACGGCCCAATGCCGTCGCCACCAATAATTCCAATGATGATCGGTTTCAAAGTCGCGAAATCCGCCTTCTTGCTGACCGACTTCATGCGCTCGATACGGTCGAGTTGCGCCGCCAGAAGCTCACCAAAGTATTGCTTGGCACTGTTTAGATCCT
>CAZTNL010000094.1:0-8337 GCA_964614885.1 uncultured Calditrichaceae bacterium
TATTTCTCCGTGCCCTCTGTGGCTCTGTGGCAAAATTCATGAATTAAGCAGGTTAACATTTTTTTCAATAAATGTTAAAGTTTTTTCACGAACCAGCGATAGATCTTACAGTAGTGTAAAATCCATTACCGTTCACTTGAACCAGCGAGCAGGCCATGCAAGTTTCAAACGCCGACGTGAGTTCACTGAGTTTGTTGGTAAACTCGGCGACAGATGCCTTCCGTGAAAACCCGCAGGGACGTCACGCCGTCAACGCGGAAGAAGAGGCAAAGGTGGAGGAACTGAAGGCGCAGGACGCGGCCGTTCAGCAACTACAGCAGGCAGCCGTCAAAGATGTTGGGGCAGCAGAGGGAAGCGCACGGGCTGACGATGAGAACAAGGAAGAAGGCAGTCAGCGCGAGGATGCGGAGGAGAAGGAAAACTTAAGCTACGCCGAAGTGCGCTATCAGGTCGAGAGAGAACTCGCACGACTGCAGGCCGGGCGGGTGCGCTTTTTCGACCGGAAAGGCCACGTGACAAAGCCGGGCTCGGATCCGAGCCGCGTGAATCTCTTAGGATAGAGACACGGCGTGGTATCTTCTCTTTCCGTCAGCAGCCCGGGCGCAAGCCCGTACCAGGCAAACGCCCTGCTCGCGCAAGACAAACGTCAAAGCGGCAGCAGCGCGAAGTCGGGGCAGCTCAGCGAAGCCGAACAGAAGCAAGTAGCCGAGCTGAAACGGCGGGACGCGGAGGTCCGTCAGCACGAGCAGGCGCACAAAGCGGCCGCAGGCGCGCTGGCCAAAGGCGGCGCAAAATTCGATTATGTCACCGGGCCGGACGGAAAACGTTACGCCGTGGGCGGCGAGGTGCAGATTGACACCTCGACAGTAGCCAACGACCCGGCCGCCTCGCTAAGAAAGGCAAAAGCCATCAAACGCGCCGCTTTGGCGCCGAAAGACCCGTCTGGTCAGGACCGGCGCGTTGCCGCGGAGGCGGCACAGATGGAAGCCAAGGCGCAAAAAGAACTGGCTGAACAGAAGAAAGAACAGTTTCAAACATACGACAGTTCGGGCAAGAGCTCCAGGCAAAATGTCGCCTCGGTGCTGGAAGTTTTCGCCTGAAAAGCGTACCGGGCGCCCAACTTTCACCAATGGCTGATAGCTGGATCGGAATCGGGCCGGAGTCTAAATCAGCCGGCAAAATTGTATCGGAATCGGAAATGGAAAGGTTGGGCGCCGGGATATTCAGTCGGGAAGTAGCAGGCCGCGCCTAAATCTCGGCCCACTTACCCTCACCTTCCCAGACCCGGATGGTAAACGGAAATTGCAGAGTCGTTTTCAGCCGCGTCTGCAGCATCTCGCAAATGTTTTCAACCGAAGGATATTCGAGGAAGTCGTTGAGCGCCTTGTGATCGTAATCCTGCAGCACTCCCTCAACGGCTTTCTTCATCTCGGCGAAATCGAGAATCATCCCGTCCCGTTTCTCTCCTTCGATGACGACCTCCACCTTGTAGGTGTGGCCATGTAGCTGGCCGCATTTGGGGTGGCCCGGCAAGAAATGGGCGCAGTCTATATAGTGGGTTGTGCCTAATTTCATCTCCGTCAATTCCATCCTGTTCGTACAACTCTCCCGCGTCGGGAGCGCCCTGCTTTTCAGTCCCTGAAGTTGATGTACTGCAAAGGAATGTTCAGCTCCGCCTCCTTGATCATGGTAATCACCTGTTGCAGGTCGTCCCGCTTCTTGCCGGAAACGCGCACTTTGTCGCCCTGAATGGCGGCCTGCACCTTGAGCTTTGCCGATTTGATCATCTTGACAATCTGCTTGGCCATGTCGGTCTCCACACCCTGGCGGACCGTCACTTTTTGGCGCGCGCCCTTGCCGGCTTCCTCGGGCTTTTCAACGTAGAGCGCCTTCAAGTCGACGCCGCGCTTGGTCATTTTGCCATAGAGGATGTCCAGCATCTGCTTGAGCTGGAAGTCGCTCTCGCCGTGCAGAATAATCTCGTCGCCGTTTCGTTCGAAGCGCGCATCGGTGCCTTTGAAATCGAAGCGGGTGGTCACTTCGCGGCTCGCCTGGTCGACGGCGTTGGTGACTTCGTGCATGTTGACTTCGGAAACGATATCGAATGAAGGCATAGCATTTCTCCTCAAGTGAGTGATTTGTTCAAACCACGAGATTGACCAGCTTGCCGGGCACGACGATCACTTTACGGATTTCTTTGCCTTGCAGGCGGCCCTCCACCTGGCATCGCGCGCGTTCTTCCAGAGCCGGCCGGTCCGAAGCCAGGGCGGAGGGCACCTGGATCTGATCGCGCAGTTTTCCGTTAACCTGGATGACAATGGTGGTTTCGTCACGCTGCATCGCGTTCTCATCGGCCTTCGGCCATGCCTGGCGCAGAATGGCGGAGTCGTGGCCCAGCCGACGCCACAGCTCCTCGGTCACGAACGGAGAAATCGGCGAAAGCATCAAGATCAGATTGTCGAGCGCCTTCTTCAGCAGGGCCGGGTTCAGATCGTGTTCTCCCTGCTCACAGCCGGCGGTGTAGTCGCCGAGCTCGTTGCTCAACTCCATGATCGCCGCCACGGCGGTGTTGAAGTGGAAACGCAGGAAGTCGGCGGTGACCGAATCGATCTTCTCGTTGACCACATGCCAGAGCTGCTTGTCGCGGGCGTTGAGGCTATCGATATCGATGGCCGAATCCGGCGCGTTCAGAACCGCCTTTTCGTACTTATTGACCAGCGTCCAGATGCGATTCAGGAAGCGGTAGCCACCGCGCACGCCTTCATCGTTCCACTCGATTTCCTTTTCCGGCGGCCCCATAAACAATGTATAGAGGCGTTCCGTGTCGGTGCCGTACTTGTCGATAATGTCGGTCGGCGCCACGGTGTTCTTCTTCGATTTGCTCATTTTGGCGAGCTCGCTGTCGAGCTTGTTGCCGCACGTCGGGCACAGGTCGCCTTCGCGCACCTCATGCGGCGGAATCCAGCCGTGCTCCCGGCAACGGTAAGCGACGTGCGTGATCATGCCTTGGGTAAACAACCGCGTAAACGGCTCGTCAAACCTGACCAGCCCCATGTCGCGCATGGCCTTGGTGACGAATCGCGCATACAACAGGTGCAGGATGGCGTGTTCGATGCCGCCGACATACTGGTCGACGGGCAGCCACTTGTTGACACGTTCCGAGTCGAAAATGCGGGTGTCATCATCCGAAGAAAGGTAGCGCATGAAGTACCAGGACGAATCGACGAACGTATCCATCGTATCGGTGTCGCGCCGGGCGGAGGCGCCGCACTTCGGACATTCGGTCTGGTAAAACTCGGGAATTTCGGCAAGGCCCTTTTTCCCGAGAAACGCGACGTCCGGCAGCTCGACCGGCAACTCGTTTTCCGGAACGGGCACGATGCCGCATTTTTCGCAATGGATCATGGGAATCGGAGTGCCCCAGTAACGCTGACGGGAAATCAGCCAGTCGCGCAGCCGGTAGTTCACTTCGCCCTCGCCGACCCCCTTTTCGCTGAGAAACGCGATAAAACGGCCGATGGTCTCTTTGCCGGCAGGCAGCCCGTCGAACGGCCCGGAATTGACCATCACGCCGTCGTGCAGGAACGCCTCGGTCATGTCGGCCGTATCGTAGCTTTCGCCCTCGGGCATGATCACCGGAAAAATCGGCAACTCGAAAGCCCGGGCAAAGTCGAAGTCGCGCTGGTCGTGACCCGGCACGGCCATGATGGCGCCCGTGCCGTAGCCCATGAGGACGTAGTCCGCTATCCAGATCGGGATTTTCTCGTCGTTGACCGGATTGACCGCATAAGCGCCGGTAAACTTGCCGGTCTTGTCGCGTTCGCTTTGCTGCCGCTGCACATCGCTTTCGGCGCTGACCTCGCGCACGTAGTCGCGCACCTCCGCAAGCTGTTCCGGCGTGGTTAGTTTTTCAACCAGCGGATGTTCCGGCGCCAGCACCATGAACGTCGCTCCGAAAATCGTGTCGGGTCGTGTGGTAAAGACTTCGATGCTTTCGTCGAGGCTATCTACCGGAAAGTTGATCCTTGCGCCCTCGCTGCGCCCGATCCAGTTTGCCTGCATGGTCCGAACGCGTTCCGGCCAGTGTTCGAGCTTATCGAGATCGTCAAGCAACTCCTGCGCGTAGTCCGTGATCTTAAAAAACCACTGGGTCAGGTTTTGCTTGGTCACCTGATGGTTGCAGCGCTCGCACTCGCCGTCCACCACCTGCTCATTGGCGAGAACGGTTTCGCAGTCCGGGCACCAGTTGACCTGCGACGCTTTGCGGTAGGCCAGCCCTTTTTGAAAAAACTGAATGAACAGCCACTGATTCCACCGGTAGTAAGCTGGGTCGCAGGTCGCCAGCTCGCGCCGCCAGTCGAAAACCACACCCCACTGGCGGAACTGGGTGCGGAAGGTTTCGATATTCTTGTAGGTCCACTCCTTGGGGTGGATGCCGCGGTCGATAGCCGCATTTTCGGCAGGCAGGCCGAACGCATCGTACCCCATCGGATTGAGGACGTTGTGCCCCTGCATCAGCAGATAGCGACAGGTCGCATCGCCGATGAGCCAGTTCCTGCCATGGCCGACGTGCATTTCCCCGGACGGGTAGGGAAACATATTCAGGTAGTAGACTTTGTCCGAGGTGTTTTCGAGATCGGGCTCAAAGAATTTGTTTTCGCGCCAATAATCGCGCCACTTATCTTCGATGGCTTTGAAGTCGTAGTGTTCACTCATGTGCAGCATCTCTCTTTTCTGCGGCCTGAGACCAGCTTCGAATTGCGACTACCCCAACTATTGGGCCTGTAAACAACGCCAGTCCGAACGGTTCTTGAAGCTGCTAAAGTTATAAAAAAAACTTGAATTTGCAAGGCAAACCTGACGGAAAAGCAGCAACGTTGTGCGTTGAAGTGCCGTCCCGATTCCGCACGAGTGGCGCTGCTGCCCGCTTCCGGCAGGCGACGGCGCTTTTTATCTCAGGAAACACGCCGCGCTTTTTTTCGTTTGATTCCTTCGAGTACTTTCTATATTAGTAGGCGCTCCCGACGGTACCAACCATTTGAAGTGGGCTGTCCGGGCAACCCCAAAAGACCAACACCAGGAATCATTGCACGTTGAACCGAACAGAGGAATTCACGATGAAGCACTCATTGACTGCCGCAAGACTCTTAGTCTGTGCCATTGCCGGGCTCGTTCTCGCGGCCTCGTCCGTAGTGGCCGGCAACAAGCTGCCGGAGGGAAAACTCCCGCTCGACTCCAAGATCACGATTGGCAAGCTGGCCAACGGGCTCACCTACTACATACGGGAAAACAAAAAGCCGGAAAAACGCGCCGAACTGCGCCTGGTGGTCAACGCCGGTTCAATTCTCGAAGACGAGGACCAGCGCGGTCTGGCGCATTTCGTCGAGCACATGGCGTTTAACGGCACGAAACATTTTGCCAAGCATGAGATTATCAACTACCTGGAATCGATCGGCATGCGATTCGGCCCCGACATCAACGCTTACACCAGCTTCGACGAGACCGTTTACATGTTGCAGGTTCCGACCGACAGTCTGAAAGCTGTGGAAACCGGTTTTCAGATTCTGCGCGACTGGGCGCACGAGGTCAGTTTCGAGGACACCGAAATCGATAAGGAACGCGGGGTGGTCATCGAAGAATGGCGCATCGGCCGCGGGGCGGGCGCGCGCATGCGCGACAAGCAATTGCCTGTCATTTTGCACGGCTCCCGCTACGCCGAACGTCTTCCCATCGGCCAGAAGGAAATTCTGGAAAAAGCGCCCCACGAGGCGATCCGCCGCTTCTACCGCGACTGGTACCGGCCGGAGTTGATGGCCGTGGTGGCTGTCGGCGATTTTGACAAGAAGTGGATCGAAGGGCAGATCATCGGGAGGTTTGCCGCCCTGCCCGCGGCGAATGGAGCACGCGAGCGCGTGCTGTATCCGGTACCGGAACACAAAGAAACGCTTTACACCATCGCCTCAGACCCCGAAGCCACGACGACGAACATCAGCATCTACCACAAGATGGATATCGGCGAAGAGGGAACCGAGCGCGCTTATCGCAAATCGCTGGTTGAAAGTCTGTACAACGCCATGCTCAACAACCGTCTGCAGGAGTTACTGCAGCAACCCGACCCACCCTATCTGGCCGGCTATTCCGGCAAGGGCCGATTCGTCCGCACCAAAGATTTCTATTTTCTCGGGGCGACGGTCAAAGAAGATGGCATCGAATCCGGTTTGGAAAGCCTGCTCACCGAAGCGCAACGCGTGAAACGGTTTGGCTTTACCGCTAGCGAACTGGCACGAGAGAAAACGGAAATGCTGCGCGGCATGGAGCAGGCGTACAACGAACGCGACAAGACCCGTTCCCGGCTCTATGCCGACGAGTATATTCGCAATTTTCTGACCGGGGAAGGGATTCCCGGCATCGAGTATGAGTTTGAGCTCTACAAGCGCTTCCTGCCAGAGATCACGCTTGACGAAGTCAATCAGTTCGCCGACACCTCGCTCAGAGAACAGAGTCGCGTTGTGGCGCTCAGCGCGCCCGAGAAAGAAAATGTGACCTTGCCGGACGACAAGACGTTAGAAGCCGTGTTCAGCAAGTCGGAGAACAAAACGCTGCAGGCGTACGAGGACAAAGTCCCGGATTTGCCGCTGGTAGAGCATGCACCCACTCCGGGCAAGGTGGTCAAGGAGCGCCGGATTCCGGAGCTGAACGTCACCGAATGGAAGCTGTCGAACGGAGTCCGGGTCGTGCTGAAGCCGACCGACTTCAAGAACGACCAGATCCTGTTCACCTCCTTCAGTCCGGGCGGACACTCACTGGTCAGCAATGTTAATTTCATGTCGGCCCGCTGGGCTGCAGCGATCATCGATGAGGGGGGCGTGGGCAGCTTCAACCAGATCGCGCTGCAAAAGAAGCTCGCCGGAAAAATCGTCTCCGTTTCACCTTTCGTCCGCGAGCTGGAAGAAGGCATTTCCGGCAGCGCCTCGCCTAAAGACATCGAGACCGCGCTCGAACTGATCTACCTCTACTTCACCGCGCCGCGAAAAGACACGACCGCGTTTCAGTCGTTCCGCAAGCGAGTGCTCGGCTTCGTACAGAATCGCCACCTGCGCCCGGAGGCCGCCTATCATGACACGATCACGGTGACCATGTCGGGTCACCACTATCGCACGCGGCCGTTGACAACCGACGTCATCGACGAAATCGATCTGGACCGTGCATTTCGCATCTACCAGGATCGATTTGCCGACGCCAGCGATTTCACCTTCTTTTTTGTTGGAAATTTTGAAGTCGGCCAGATAAAGCCACTCGTAGAAAAATATCTCGGAGGCCTTCCGGATCTGGAACGCAAAGAATCGTGGAAGGACGTGGGCATCGAAACGCCGAAAGGCGTGGTGGTGAAGCAGCTCAGGAAGGGCCTGGAACCCAAGAGTCAGGTCAGTCTCATTTTCACAGGCCCGTTCAAGTGGAACCGGGAGAACCGCTACCACCTGCACTCGATGGCACATGTGCTGCAAATCAAGCTGCGCGAGGTGCTGCGCGAGGACATGGGAGGCACCTACGGCGTGCGCGTTTCAGCCTCGAGCTCGCGCGTGCCAAGGACAGAGTACAGCATCAATATCGGCTTCGGCTGCGCCCCGGACAGAGTCGATGAACTCACTGCGGCCGTCTTTCAACAGATCGACAGCCTGCAAACCGCCGGCACCACCGAAACCTATTTGACGAAAGTCAAAGAGACGCAACTGCGCCAGCGCGAAACCAATCTCAAAGAAAATCGCTTCTGGCTAGACGCCCTGCGCTCGACCTACTACCACCACACAAACCCGAAGAACATTCTCAACTATGACAAAGTTGTTGAGGGCCTGAAGCTGAACGACATCAAGCAAGCTGCGCGAAAATACCTGGACAGGAAAAATTATGTCCAGGTCGTGCTGCTGCCGGAAAAATCCTGAAAACGCGATGGAAAAACAGTACAAGACATTCGTGGAATTCTACCCGTTCTACCTGGCGGAGCACAGCCATCCGACCTGCCGCAAGCTGCACTTTTTCGGCAGCCTGCTGGTGCTGGTCATTCTGGCTTATGCTGTCGTTAGCGGCGAATGGAAGTTCCTCCTGCTGATGCCGGTCGCCGGCTACGGCTTTGCCTGGGTCGGCCATTTTATCTTCGAAAAAAACCGTCCGGCCACGTTCACCTACCCCTGGATGAGTTTGAAGGGAGACGGGGTGATGTTTCGGGATATTCTGACGGGCAAGATTAGCCTGAAATCCGGTCCCAGGGACACCGGGAAACAAAATTCCGGGCCTGGCTCCACAGCTTAGATGAAAGTCGATATGCGAAAACTCCTTCAC
>CAZTNL010000095.1:0-8320 GCA_964614885.1 uncultured Calditrichaceae bacterium
ATGCAGGTGCGCGTAGCGATCGTTGGTCAGACGGCGCAAGTTTTCGCCATCCGCATTGACGATATAAAGATCCGAGATGCCTCCCTGCGTTCCGGAGAACACCAATTGATCACCATTCGGAGACCAGCTCGGCGCGGCCATTCCGGTGAGGTTCTTGAACATGAGACGGCGAATGACTGTGTCCTTCACTGCGTCAACGATATAAATTGCATCCACTTTCCCGGCTTTGGCGACGAAAGAAAATTGTCTGCCGTCAGGAGACCAGTTCATCGATGTCGTAAAATAGCGCAGACTTTCGTAGCTCTGACTGGCTCCACTCTCGACGATCTTCTTTATCTTGGACTCGTTATACCTCGTCCCATCTTCGTTGAGTTCAAGTTCGCGTAAGAACATATTCAACGTGAAATTCTTGTCGCCGATGTAGGCCAGCTTCTTGCCATCCGGAGAAATGGCCGGAACGATATTCAACTTGGTGCAGTCGTAGCACGGATCGACGAGCGGGGTAGCCACCTCTTCCGGACGCTTCAACACCACATTTTTGGGCAGATATCGCTCGCGGGCGTCGGCCTGCCACCTCTTCGAAAGCTCCACAAGATCCAGGCCGGTATGCGCCTTAAACGCCCTGCTGATATCCCCTGTGGCGCGCGCGGTCTTGAAAATTCTGCCGACGACTTCCTTGCCGTAGCGTTCGCCAACATAGTACCAAATCGCCTGTCCCATTCTGTAAACGCGAATATCGAACACAAAGGTCATGTCCGGAATTGAGAGCAACGTGTTGTTAAGCACGGCGTCCCGCATCCACATGCGCGTTATGTTATCCATACCCACCGAAATGTATTCGGCCATGCCCTCTATAAACCAGAGCGGGGGATTGAAACGCCGGACGACTTCCGACGGCCCCGCGGCCAGCAAGATGTCAAATTGAAATGCATGCACCATCTCATGTGTGAGCACATGGATGAATTGCCCGTACGAGCCGGTGATCGGCAAAATCATACGGCCTTTCAAAGACTCGGTAACACCTTGCGTGCCTTCGCTGATATAGCTCTGAATTGCGTTTGTCTGTTGGAAATCATTGTGCGAGGCGTACAACAGAAGCGGGATCTTGTGCTTGAACTTGTAATCGAGCGTTTCGCTCAGGTACGCGTAGGAGCGTTCGGCAATCTCAGCGACATCGAGGGCGGCCTGACGCTCCTCCTTGTAAAAATGCACCTCGAAATGTTCGGTCTTGATCACCGACCAGTCAAAGGTGGTGTAGTGGACTTTGTTTTTCCCAAACCCAAAAATGTCGCCGAACTGAGCGTGGGATTCGGCCGAAACGCCGAACAGAATTGCCAGGGCAATTAAGCTCGATATCAGATTTCTGCCACCTGCGGTTCCGTGCGAATGACGGTGTGCTCCAAATTGCATCGCCACTTCCTTAATGTGTGGTTGTTGAACGCTTAGAATTTGAAGATATCAATAAAATAACTCTGAGTCTACCATTTTCGGCATTTTCTTGTTCAACCGGTTGAGCCTTCGACTGTATAGGAAATACCTGGAGTGTTAAGAAAATATTCCCGGACGCGGCCTGCGGCACGCCGGAGCGCCTGATCGAAATTCGGCCACTTGTTTAATACATCGCCAGCACTGAGACATTAATTACAAAGTTTATTTGACGTGTTGGCAACATTCCCTGTTCACGCCCCTTCGACACGCCGGCCGACGCCGCAAACTTGCGAAAACCATGCCACAAAAAAAGCCCACATGCAAGCATGCGGGCTAATTACAGGAAAAAGCGATTGGGAAAGATTCAGGCTGCGCGCTGGGTAAGATATCCGTACGCAGGTTCTTCAGCAGTATCACCGGTGAGGTAGGCCTTTGATATGAAGAAGGCAATGCCCTCACAAAAGCTGACCGGGTGCTCGGATGTGGCCGATTTCTCCCGCATGGCCTCAGCAGTGTTCTTAAACAGGCTCTGGGTCCGAGAGCGGGTCACTTTGTCGTCTGCTTCCATGGATTCACCTCTCGTCTTGGTCACGCTTGCGCAGGCTGAACTTTTCTCCCTTTGTTATTGTGGCCTGCCTTGAATTTATCGGCATGTCCTTTAGAAATCCAAAGCATCGCGGCTTCGTTGAACGATATTTTTTCCTGGCCCGGATGGGTTAGAGTCTGGCGAAAACTCTCTATTTCCATCAACTGCAATGACATGTATTCGGCGTGGTTCAAATCTTTCTTGCTCATCTTTGCCACCTCGTCGTCCTGCTAAGTCTATTGGGTTCCTGCGTTCTACGATATCCGGTCGTTGGTGTTCCTTCGGGCTCTCTGACAAGCAATAAGCATACCAGAGCAGGAAAAACAATTTCAAATAACAGATAAGCTATTTTTTTTCATAGCCTTATACAACTTCTCGCGTCTTCCGGTCCATAACCAGTCTGAGCAAAGTTTGCGCGCCATTTGCCCAAGTGATCAGTTTTCGCCCCACACTCACGGCCATTGACACAAAATTGGCTTGTTATTTTACAAAATTGTGTTTTATTAAGAAGGTTATCCCACACAACCTCTTTCCACTGGCTCAAAGGAGGGCGACAATGGACACTTCTGATCTTGTCATATTAGAGGACAGCCTGGCTAAGAGTGGCGATCACGATAGCAACAAGCTAAAGGTCGCCACGGCAGTACGCGCTGCATTCAAGGCCTGCGCCACCGACGTTCCGAGCACAGCCGCGGCCAAAGCCTTTTTCCATGGGAAAGGCCTTTCGGCCGGAAATTCAGACCCAGGCGCCGGTTCACCGTCGAACCACCAGTTGGATCAACAGTTTTGCACGTTGACCCGTCTGGCGATCCTATCCCTGTGCGAAAGCAGACAAGCGGATGCATCAGGCTTTCTGGCACAAGCCCAAAATGTTGCGGCCATTTTGAATCACCCGCTTTACCAGAACGAGATGCGGTTTCTGAAGCTCATGAATGGTGAGACGGCTGCTGTAAAGCTCAGAATCGAGATGTGCTACGAAAGCATCAATCAGGCTTTCGCGGCAGATGCGAATAAGGCGTTCCGTCTTATCGGCACGGGTCTTGTCCTGTCTGAGCAAATTCACGACGATAAACGCCAGGCCGACTTTCTGGGCAAGGCACAGTTTGCCCTTTATGAGTTGCTGGTGCCACATTGTCCAAACCTGGCGCTCAGCCTCGGCTGCTACCTGTGCAAAATGGGCACGCAGTATCCCGCCATCGAGGCGTGGTCCCACTTTCGAGACGGCAATGTCTACATCGATCTCGGCGGCAACAAGAAAAAGTCAAAAGATGATGCAGGCGCCGGCCGTGATTACGAAGCAGCGAAAAAATACTTCGAGGCCACCCTCGCCTGGGCGGAGAAAAATCAGCTGTGGTATGGAATAATGATGGCGCACGAACGCCTGGGCGTGGCAAACACGAGACTGGGAGCGATGCCGATTGCACAGAAACATTTTGACACGTCCCTCGACATCGCCGCCACACACCAAACCGAGATTGAACCGGTTCTCCGGGACGGCAACCTCGTCCGCTGCAACATTGGGATGGGGAATCTCAAACTCGAATCGGAAACAGGCCCAAACCGAATCACCGACTACACGGGCGCCGGCAAAGCCTTTATCGAGGCCGTCAACGCAGCAAACAGAATAGGGGATGCGATAAACGGCCCCATCGCGATGAACTGCCTCAAAGAGCTGGTGAAAACATGGCCCGATACCATCAACACCGTGCCCGGGATCGACGATGCACTGAAGCTGGCATGACAACCGTTGACGGTGTTGGTTCGCCAGCTCATCCTGAATCCGCCGCCCACAGCCGGGTTGCACAACGCGGTAACTCCAACAAACAGAACGACAACATGAAACTGAAACTGTTTCTCCTCCTTGTTGTCCTGGGAACGACCCTGGCGGCCGCCTGCGGCAGCGAGGCTGAACGCCAGGAAAAGATCATTCGACAGATCGGCCGGTTGGAAGGGCGTTACGACTTCGACAATCGTACCTGGGAGAGCACGGAAGCATTCGTCTCAGAGCTGCTGTCGACGGTCAGAGAGTTCCCCGTTCCGGACAGTCTCATCGAAGAGATTAACGGCAAGGTACGCCTGCCCATTCACCTTTCCGAAGCCCAGGTTCATTTTGTCCGGGAGTGTATGCGGATGGCGGCGGAGCCGGATACGGAAAAGGTGAACGCGTTTGTGCGCGACAACCGAAAGCAGCTCTATCGCATATTTCTGAACACATTGTCGATGCTAACCCGGAAAACCGCCGCTGACCTGCAGGCGCCGGCCGCTTTGGACACAACCGCTCAGGCTCTTCCGTGGATTTCGCGTTCCCTGGATGCCTTACACGGCGGCGATTTCTTTTCCACGAGTCTTGCCGAGCTTCGCCGGCAAACGCGGGCAGATGCGGAACGGCGGGCGACGATGAATGCCTGCGTCAGCATCTCCTACAAAGACATGAATTCACCCGAAAAAGAAAAGGCGCTTGCAGGAATTGCGTACGGGCTGCGGCAGGGAGACCTGCAAAGAGAACCCAGAAACTATCTAAACCTGTTGTCCAATCTTCAGTTCGTGCTCTATGAAAAATTCGGCAGGCAGGAGGCGTCAGTCACCTGCGGAGAATTCATCATGCGCCACACTGCCCGGATCGACTACTGGCGACTGTACGCCAAAGCGCAGTATTTCTGCGGCAGCGCGTTCATCGACAAAGGCGCATTTCGCCAGGCACTCGAACAGGAAAGGCAAGCCATCCCCATTTTGAACCGCTACGGATATGAGTCCGAGGCCAGAAATGCACACGAACGAATGAACGTCGTTTACCGGCATCTCGGCCGCTACCAGCAGGCCCTCTCGCAGCTCGAACTCTCGCTGCCACAAGACGGACAGCGCCCGCGAACGGAATCTCTGATGCGCTACCACAACGGCCGCGGCGTCCTGTTCAAGGATCTCGGGCGGTACGATGAAGCGAGGTGGGAATTCGCCAAGGCTGTTGAGACCGCAAAAATGGCGAATGACCCCGCTAACGTGAGCGTGTCGTTGGCGAACAGCGGCGACCTCTACTCTGAGCTGGCCAACTACGACAGCGCGCTTGTGTATTTCCAGCAAGCCCTCAATGTCAGACACGGAACCCCATTCGTGAGGTCCAGCAATCTGCAGGGGCTCATCGGCGCCTACACTGGATTGGGATACACAGACAGCGCAAAGGTGAATTCTAAGCGTCTGGCAACGCTGCTCAGCAATTCCCGCTCTTCGACCAAAATAGCACAGCAGTCCTATAGCGCGGCCGAACTCCAGCTAAAAATAAACGAAGTGGACGCGGCGTACATTTCTCTGCAAAAAGCGCTTTCCTCCTACCAGGCTATGGGAGATGTTCACGGTGAATTTGACGTGTTGTGCAAAATGGCCGGGGTCGAGATGCGTCGGGGTCAGAATGCCACCGCTCAGGATTTCGTAGAGGAAGCACTGCAACTGGCAGCCGAATACCCCGGCATCGACAAGACCTGGCCGGCTTATTTTGCGCTGGCCCAAACATACGTCCACTCGGGCGACAACGTGAAAGCCGAAGAGGCCCTGGAAAAAGCGACCGGGAACATTGAAAAGGTCGGCAGCTCGGTGAACACCTACCAGCAGCGGGCGAGTTTTTCCGATCGCATTCGTCCGGTGTACGAGCAAATGGTATCGGTAAAGCTGGCGCTCGGAGATACGCTCGCCGCGTTCGGATACTCCGAGAAAGAGCGCGCGCAGGCGCTGCGCCATAAACTCGAGGAAACAAGAGAGACCCACAGCCGCAACACTCTGCTCTCCAGCACTGGCCCCGATTCCAGCACGCGCGCGAAGACGCAGACGCTGCCGACATTCCAGCAGATCGGGACCAGCCTCGATGAAAATGCTTGTCTTATCGAGTATGAAATACTCGACTCCAGCGTCGTTGTCTGGTTGGTGGGACGTCACGGCGTAGAAACCAGAGTCGTTGCCGCGCCACGGGATGAAATCGCAGAGACAGTCGCAGCCTTTCGCCGGCACCTCGAACCGCAGCATCTGCGCGGCATCGACGATATCAGGAAGTCGGACAGCGAAATCAGAAGCCTCGGCCGCGAACTCTATGGATATCTGCTGCGCCCTCTGCGCACCCTCGAACGCTATAAGACACTGATCGTGGTCGCCGATGAAATGCTGAATGACCTTCCGTTCGCGGCCCTCGTGCAGGACAATGACGCCTTTCTGGTCGAAAAATATTGCATTGCGCAGGAACCCAGCGCCGCAATCCTGATGGAGATGCTAAACAGGACCCAAACCCGGGTGCTGGCCTCGGGTCGCACATCGGTCGTCTGTGTGGTTCATCCGCAACTGAAATACGGCCGCAAGGAAGCACGCGCTGTGGCTCGGATGTGCACGAAATCCGATATCTTGCTCGGCTCGGCGATTCGCAAAGAGGCTCTGTTCAGGGTCATCCAAAGTGGCCCGGACGCCTTGTTGTTCTCGACGCACGGAATGATCGATGCTCGCTTCCCAGGCAACTCGCATCTCGCCTTCAGCCAACAGACAACGCCCCCGGAAGCAGGGCAAATCTCATTACCTGAAATTCAGGCGCTCCACCTGCAGGCCACAGATCTCGTCTATCTGTCCGCCTGCGAGAGTGCGACCGGCAGACGTTACCGCGGAGAGGGCACCATGAGCTTACAGCTCTCTTTCATTACGGCGGGGGCGAAAAGTGTGGTCGCCAATCTTTGGCAGGTAGATGATCGCACCAGTATGAAGCTGACCACCAAATTTTTCCACGGCTGGATCAAATCCGGTTTGCCCAAGTTGCAAGCGCTGCGGCAGGCCCAGCTAGCGCTGATAAAATCTGTCAGAGAGAAGGGTTTATATCCGCCCCACCCCTATTTTTGGGCGCCGATTACCCTCACAGGCTTCCCGGGATAGAGGCCTGAAACACAAGGAGAGGCTATGATTTCTTCTAACAAAATGAGCGACCGGGACTCTCAGGACTCACGAGGAAGTTCGGGAGAGCAACCGGCCCGCTAAGAGGTTCACCGCATCCGACTTGCCGGCCGGATGCGGCGGCGAGACCGCTGGCCACGGTCACTGTTTCTTACCCCTGACAATATTTTCTACACACTTGCCGGGGTCAAAAGTGCGGCGCGCGGCCACCAGAATGTCTTCCCTGGTTATGGCACGCACTCTTTCGGGCAACGTCCGCGTGGCCTCGAAACCGCTTCCCAACAGTTCCTGATGCGCGAATTCTGTCATTTGCGCGGCAAGACTTTCGAGAGCGATCTTATGGTTTCCGACGGTAAAGCGGATTGCCCCGCGTAACTCCTGCTCAGAAACCGGAGTTGTACAGAGCTTCTCAAACTCCAGGCGGAGACCAGCCCTGGCCTTTTCCTCGTCCTCCGGCGAAGTAGCAATGTAAGATAGGAAGGTGCCAGCGAGCATGCGGGATACGAGGTAAGCCGAAACCGTGTAGGCCAGACTCTGCCGGCCTCTCAGTTCCTCAAAGAAGCGGCCGCCAAGCCCGGAAACGAGGTTCTGCAGTACGAGCAAGATAAAATAGTCCTCCTCTGCGAATGCGGGCCCGGGAAAGCCCTGCACCACGGCAGACTGCTTCTTGTTGCGGTGCTCGACCACTGGCTCGTCCTGGGGATGAAATTCCGGCCGCTTCAGTGTTGGGATCGCAGAATCTTGGTGCGGAAGCTCCGAGAATGCATTTTCAACCCGATCCTTCAGCGCGTTCACATCCAGGTCGCCGACCGCGACGACGAGCATTTGCTCTCTGGCGAGAGAACGGGCATGCCAGTCGATCAGCGTGTCGCGCTGCAGTTGCGATACGCTCTCTTCACGACCCAACGCAGGCAAGCCGTATGCGTGCCGTGCAAACACGCCGGAGTAAAACTGCGTCAAAGGGTAGCGAAACATATCATCGCGCAGCCGGCGGATCCGCGAAATCGTTTGCGCTTTTTCGTGTCCGACTTCGCTGTCAGGAAAAACCGGCGCGGTCAATATATCTGTAAGGATGTCCCAGCCCTCGTTGAAACGCCGGGAGAGGATCGTCATCGTGCAACTGTAATAATCAGGATTGGACGAAAAGGAAATGGACGAGCCCAGCCCTTCGATGGCCGCAGCGATCTGTTCCGCATCGCGATGTTTCGTCCCTTTCATCGCGGTCCTTGTCATCAACCCGCTGACCCCACAGTTGTCCTCGGTTTCGAAAACCCGCCCCCCTTTCCTGAAAACGCCGCAGGAAATCAGCGGCACCATGTGGGTCGGTTTGGTAATGAGGGTAACCCCGTTTTCCAGAAGCATCTTTTGCGCCGGCTTGTCGATGGTCCCGGG
>CAZTNL010000096.1:0-2362 GCA_964614885.1 uncultured Calditrichaceae bacterium
CTGAACGCAGCGTCGTTGGCAAGCTGAACCCGGTATGCGCTCGCACCACTTGATGCGGTCCAGCTCAGGGTCGGGCTAAGGGAAACATCTATCGCGCCGTTCGGCGGAGACAACAGCGCGGGCGCAGCAGGTGGCGGGCCTGATGTCGTAAATTGCCAGATACCTGACCCAAGCCCGGCGCCAGCCGCGTTTGTTGCTGCCACACGCCAGTAATAGGTGGTGTTGAAAGCCAAATTTGACAGCGAGAATGTCGTATCCACAATGCCCGTCTGGTCCAGGGTGGTGGTGGCGAAGTTCGGGTCCTTTGAAACTTGAAGATGGTATGAACTTGCCCGGCGCGTCGCCGCCCACACCAATGTCGGGCTGACCGGCTGCCCGGCGCTGCCGTTCGCCGGCAAAAGCTGTACGGCCTTTCGCGGAGGCAACAGCGTCGGTCCTGTGTTGTCGACCACCTCGGCGAGCCAGACCATATTGGAATCTCCCTGCGTGCTTACGGCTCGAACAACCATAAAGTAGCCTGCATCCCGTAGCGCTCGCGTGTCAACTCTGAGGCGATATGGGGGTGCCGTCAGGACTGCGCTCACTGCCGGCGCCGGGGGATCTAGCCCTTTCCGGACGCTACCAATCAGGCCATCGATGAATGGGCTCAGAAAAAGGTCGACCTCGCTTATTCCATCGCCGTTAAGGGGTCCGATGTCGGGATCCGCGGCCTGAATTTCATAATCAACCAATCCCGTAAGTATGTCGCTCTTCGAGGGGGAGACAATATCGATAATCGGCACTCGCCCTGGCGGTGTGGAAGGAACCGTCACCCGGACCTGCAATGTCGTAGAGTTCCGGCTAATCGTTTTGATGGTTACGCCCGCGGCAGAGTCCGTGAATTTGTTGCCGGGTGCCAGCGCGACGTCCTTCCAATCGTCGAACTGCGACAAAGGTGTCATATCCAGAAGCAGCGAGGGCTTCAGATTCGAATGGTATCCCTGGGTGATGACCGCGCCGTTATTAACGCGCGACTCCTGACTGCGGTAGAAGACCCAATAGTCTTTAGACTTGGTTCGCGGAACCCGCAAGGCGGAAAAACTTTGCACGGGCACGTTGGTATCCGGAGGTAATTCCAGTGCCTGCACCGTGTACGTTCCAGAGGCAGAGACGGTTAAGACATTGTCGGCCGGTATCCAGCCAGCACGCATCTTAAACCAGGGATTGTAGTGATGAAACGTACGGGAAATGCCGGGCAAGACATCTCCCATGATATCGTACGCGTCCCAATACTCCCGCATGGTACCGTTCGTTGAAATCGGATCCGGGTCGAGTACGCACCAAAAATTAGCATGGTTCCAATCGAAGGTGTGGCCCAGCTCATGCGCGCTCAGGAATGGAATGTCCAACGACGCGAAAGCACTGTAGGTCCCGATGAAGTTGCCGACAGCCCCAACCCAGACTTGCTGGCTGAGGATTACCTGCCTGTCGTAGGTGGAAGCATCAAATCCGGCGTCACCCGCCGCTTCGAGCGCATCCGCCCGCAACCGCACCAAAGAAGGCCCGTTCCGATAGAACGACGACGGGTTTGGCATCATCAGCTCGGGGGTGACGTCGACTTGTACCTGAAGTTTACCATAGCTGTTGGTCTCAAGTGTTGTCTTAACCGTATTCGCATGCTGTTGAGCCCGGAAGTCTGACATCAGCCCCGCCAGGTCCGAAAATTTCGGCCGCACGAAGAGGATACGCATGCTTCCCATGATCGGATTGACCATGATATCACTGGCGGTGTCCACAACTGCGATTCCGCCGGCTTCCGATAACGCGGACTGTCCGAAGACATTGAGGAAACTCACGCAAAGAAGGGAGATCACAGATAGAAATAGTCTGGTTCTCTTGCAACGACTATTTGCGCGTAAGATCATGACAAACCTTCCTGTTTGATACGAATTGTAATGCCTTTCAGTCGAATGCGCTTATGATTCGATAGCTCCCGGTGCAACTATTTTAACAGCAGCATCTTGTACTCGCCCACGAACGAACCAGCGCGAATACGGTAAACGTACACTCCGTTAGCGAGGTTCGCAGCATCGAACACGACCTGCTGGTGGCCTGCTTGTTGTTTCTCCTGCACCAAAACAGCCACCTTCCGGCCCAGAACGTCAAAAACATCAAGTTGAACATACGCCGACGTCGGCAGAAAATACCCGATAGTCGTCTGCGGATTAAATGGATTCGGGTAATTCTGCTCCAGCATGAAGGCCGAAGGCAGTGTCCCGCCCTGCTCCACCGAGGTAACATTTTCGATGGAAAATTTGCGCACAGAAGAAAAATTGCCCCAGCCGCTGCTGTCACCGGCTCTGACCCGCCAAAAATAACTCGT
>CAZTNL010000096.1:2462-8245 GCA_964614885.1 uncultured Calditrichaceae bacterium
AAAAATTGCCCCAGCCGCTGCTGTCACCGGCTCTGACCCGCCAAAAATAACTCGTGCCCTTTTCCAGAGCCTTTACGACAATGCTGGTATCGATGGCAGAAGAGTCCTCAAAGACGAGCGTATCCAGGCCTGAATCTGTCGCAAGTTGAAAATCATAGACATCTGCGCCCACCACCATGCTCCAGGTGAACGTGACATCCTCGGGCAAGTCCTTCGCCCCATCCTCGGGCGCAATCAGAACAGGCGCGGCAAGAACCGCACCGGTTGTGAAACTCCGCACTGCCGAATACGGCCCCCATCCCAGCGGATTTATAGCTCGGACACGCCAGAAATAGCTCGTTGACGACAGCAAGGATTGCACGGCCTGACTCGTATCTGCGATCGTCGAATCATTGAACACGGTGGCGGAAAAATCTGAGGCTGTGGCGACCTCGAGCTGGTACGCCGAAATTCCCGACTGCGAGTTCCAGACAAAGGTCTGGTTGACAGGCACGCTGACAGCGTTGTCGTCAGGCCGAACGAGGGTCGGGCTGTGCGGCCGCTCGCCGACTTCGAAACTGAAAACATTGGAGTAAGGACCCTGGCCTAAAACATTTCCGGCGCGCACACGCCAGTAATAGACTGTGTGCGGCGGCAACCCAACAACACTTTCGCTGGTATCCGGCACACCCGCAGCTTCGAACACGAGAGCCGAAAAGCTGGAGTCGGTTGCCACCTGCAACCGGTACGAAGCGGCACTAACCGCCGCCGCCCACCGAAAGGTCACAGAACCGCTCAACGCCGTCGCGCCGTCAGCCGGTTCGAGCAGCTGTGGCGCTCCTGGCACGCGTCCCACGCTGAAGGCGCTGATCATCGAAAAGGGTCCCCAGCCCACAGCATTTCTTGCGCGTACGCGCCAGTAGTAACTAGCCAGGTTCGGCAGTCCGGAAACCACCACAGATGTGTCCGTCTGCGTTGAATCTTCGAAGACGATTCGAGCGAATGTACTGTCTTCACTCACCTGTGCCTCGTATTGAATGGCGCCAAATGCCGCTCGCCACCGCAAGGCAACTGCTGTCCCCAGCCCCGTTTCTCCTTCGGCAGGCGCGACAAGCTGCGGCGCCGGCGGCACCGCGCCAACCTCGACACAATTTCCGAATTCGCTGGTGTTTCCCACAACGTCGGTGGCTGTGGCGGTCACGAATCCTGAAGTTAAGGTGACGTTCTGGAAGGCGACGGAAAACACCGCCTTACCGCTTGCATCTGTCATCACCATTGTTGAACCGAGGAAGGTTTCGCCCTCGCCGTTTCCAGATGGATCGCAGACGGTGCTATGGAAAAATTCCGCATTAAACTGAGATACCGGACTGCTCCTAAGCTCACCACCGATGGTCAGGGCGCCATTGTCGATCGCGGAGGTCAGACTTGGAAAATTCTGCAGGTTATTGGGACCTGAGTCGCTGTCGCCGGCATCGTTTGGCGTAACACCGTCATCGCCGAGCGCGATTCCCAAAGCCCCATTATTAAAAATGGAGTTAGCCTGGACCGTGTTCCGAACACCGTTTTGTGAGATACGAACGCCGTCCCCGCCATTGTCGCGAAGAACATTATTGGCCACCAGATTATCGCTGCTCCCATTGATAAGCAGGATCCCTGCTTCTTTCTGTCCGGCGATAAGATTCCCATCCGGAGCACTGCTTCCACCGACAGAGTTATTCGCAACATTGATAACCCAAACGCCGATGCTGTCCCGGCCAGCGAGGACATTTCCAAACGAGTCGGTTCCGATTCGGTTTCCTTGCACGGTGTTATTCCCGGAACTCAGGGCAACGTTGACCTGGTGTCCGCTAATGACATTACCCTCCCCCGGGATACTGCCGCCGACGACCGTGCCCGAGGCCCCGGAATCGACGACGAAAATGCCAAGCGATGCATTCGGCAACAATGCGGTACCGGCCGCGTTCAGGCCGATGAAGTTGCCCCGGATCACGTTGTTCGCTGAACTCGCTCCAAAACTCGAAATTTCGATAGCATGGTCGCTGTTGCCTGATATAACATTTCGGTCAGCGGCTGTCATTCCGCCAATTTGGTTCCCGGAAGAGCGAATAATCTTTATACCGTCAAGTCCGTTGGCGAGCGCTGCCATACCTGAGGCGTCTGTTCCAATGAGATTCCCGGCGACCGTATTGTTTTCCGTCTTGGCTGCCGGATTTACCGTCCCATCGATGAGCACACCCTGGAATGTGTTCCCGGAAATCAGGTTGGCGCCCACGACAATCTGCGAAGCACCTTCGATCATTATGCCACTGTCTCCGTTAGGCAAAGCCGAAGCGCCGGTCGCATCGGTTCCGATGTAGTTGCCTTGCACTGTGTCCTGCGCAGTCACGCCCGGAACGACCAGTCCGACGACGACACCGAAGACCGCGTTCGCAGATATCAAATTTCGCGCCCCTGGTTGAGGCCCCCCTACGCGGTTGCCCGAAGCGTCGCGAATGGCTATGCCGCTGAGGCCGTTGCCCATGGCGGCCAAACCGGTGCTATCCGCACCTATGATGTTGCCTATCACATGACTGCCAGTCGTCTTAGGTCCAAGAAGATAGACGCCATACTGCGCGTTACCGGAAATCAGATTGCCGCCGCTGGCTAACGTATCGCCTATCGTCGTATTCGCTGCATCCGACACCAGGATGCCATCGCGGCTGTTCCGCAGCGGCGATAAACCGTTGGCTGCGGTACCGATGTAGTTTCCGAGGATAACGTTTCCGGACGCAGAGGTATTGCCCCCGCGAACGAGAATACCATCTGAGTTGTTCCCTGAAATGAGATTTTTGCTTCCTGGAGCCAAACCACCGACAACATTGCTGGATGCGTCGAGAATCACGATCCCCGCCAGTTGGTTTGGCAGGCGCGCCGTTCCCGTGGCATCGGTTCCAATGAAGTTGCCAGAGATAACATTGCGCTGTACAACCCGGTTGGGAACCTGAGTCGGCACGGTTATCAGAATGCCACGCCCGGCATTCCCGGAAATCACATTGCGCGCCGATGCGGTCGTGCCACCGATCCGGTTGTCCGAACCGAAGACCGTGATCCCGTTACCGGCATTGCTGCGTGCCGTGCTGCCATCTAACGCGACACCTATGTAGCACCCCTCAACGACACTGCTGTCAAGCCGCACCTCGACCCCGCCTGCGCCGAAGCGATTGATCGCCAGCGCCCGAAGGGTCACCCCTCGTGTCGCCAAGATCAGCCCCGCGTTCGGACCCGACAGAACACCGTCCAATTCGACGACCGGAGTACCGGCAAAATCAGGTTCGGTCGTGCCGTCAATGAGCAGAGCATCCGTTATAAACGGCAATGGCGTCGAAGGTTGAATCGTGTGCGGGCCACTGCCTGCAATATTGAACGAAATGGTGTCGAGCCCTGCGCTGGCATTCGCTCCCAGGATCGCAAGACGAAGCGACCCACTGCCACTCTGTGCAGTCGTCGTGACCGGAAAGATACCCGCATGCGCTCTACCGGCATAACTGCTCAGGAGGCAGACTATTGCAACAAAGACAACGCTAACACTGCGAAGTCGTCCGGAAAAATTGCGTTCCTTTTTCAACTTGTTTCCCTCCTACTGATGGACCACCGGTCTGATGCCCACTGTGGCTCCCAGTCCGCAATTCTCAATCTCACGCCTCAGCTTGAGAGAAAACGCCCGCGCCCCCACGGCGTTAAGATGGTCCTCATCGTAAAAAAACTCGGGGTGGTGACTGAAGGTCGTGTCCTGAGCCAGATCGTAAAACTGAACGCCATCGGTTTTGAGCAAGCGCCCGACATATTCGGTGGTAGCTGTCAGGCTCGGGGTGTTTTCTCTTTGTAACAATTGTTTATACGTCCGGAACACCGGTGTTGAGTAAAGAATAAGAGGAATATTATTGCTGTGCAAGCGTTCGACCAGCTCTACCAGGGCGTTGAAAACGTCCCCGGTCAAATCGGGCCGCAGTTTATGCGCCCTGCTCACAAAGCGGATGTACATTTTGAGCTCAGCAAGCCTCGGCGTTTCGCTGACTCCCACCATATTCTTTTCGTGTGGCATCCGAATCAGTCCATCGTCTGTAATCCCGTACCGCTCAGGCATGGACACTTCACCTTGCTTGCGGAGCCGACGCCAGGCAGCCCTAAAGACACCTTTCCAGTGGTCCCGTCGGGCAATACCGGACAGTTTTCCTACGAGAAAACCCTTGAAGTCTCCATGTATTAACTGTGGGGAACTCGGCGCTGGGGTGACCGCATAATACATCCACCGCACAAAAAGGCCTGGGTCGAAAAGCTCGTTATCATGGGAAAAGGCGAACTCGTCAACCGGCAGGAGCACGACTTTCAGCTCCGGTAGCGACGGCAGGACCGCATTGACAAAATATCGGACTTCAAACATGTCGGTCCCCACTGCCCACAGGTGATAACCTTTCAACCCCAGCGCATCGAAATCAATGGCAAGATTGTGCGAATGCCCCACAGTGATCGCTTCGATTTCGTCGCCATGTTCCGACACATGGTCGAGGCGATATTTGTACTGCCCGTAGACCGGGTCCAGAGCATCGCTGACCGAGTTCAACCCGACGCCGAGCAGGACTCCGAAAAAAAGAAACAGGAGGATGTAGACAGTCGGACGCTGCATGGCCTAGAACTGAAAGTAGATAAATGGCGTGAGATTGAGTTCCCCAAACATCAGAATTGCAAAAACCAGGGCATAGGCTGCCAGCCATTGCAGGGGTGTGGAGCTGCCAACGGTTCTGCCCAGAATATCCTTGTGCTCCTGCAGCCATTCGACGATCTCGAGGACGAGGATGAAGAAGACACCGAGGAGTATCTCGTAGGCCGACACGTCGGGGGGTAGAATTCTGGAGAGATGTAAGTGAAGGCCACCGCCGAGTTTTCGCAAGATTTCCATTAGGCCGTGTACTGACTGAACACGAAAAATAATGCTCCCGGCCACGTAGAGATGAAAAATAACCAGTACCTGGAGGGCGCGATGCAGCCTGACAAGACCCCGCGACTTTCCTGGAAAGAGAACGCCGCTAACTTGCTTTCGATAACCACGTGTGATATCACCTAAAACAACGGCCACCCCCACGCAGACGCCAAAAAGAACGAAATTCCAGGCGGCGCCATGCCAAAGACCAACCACGAGAAACACCAGACAAACGGCGGCGGCCTTGTGCCACGGCCGTGATGCCCGCCGTGCGAGCGGCAAATACAAATAATCAATCATCCAACGCGTCAGTGAAATGTGCCAGCGTTGCCAGAATTCGCGTAAAGTTCGCGCGGCGAATGGACGCCTAAAATTCAACGTGAGCCGGAAACCCATCACCTTGCCGGCACCGACGGCAATATCGGAATAGCCTGAAAAATCGCAATATAGTTGAAAAGCAAAAAGATACGACGCCAACAGTATCTGCATGCCGTCGTACGCCGCCGGGTTGCCATAGATGAGGCGTACGAAGACAGCAACGCGGTCCGCGATGACCACTTTCTTGAAGAGCCCCCAAAGGATGAGGTAAATGCCCTCCCGGACATTATCGAAATCGAACCCCTTCTCCTGGCGAAACTGTGGCAGCAAGCTGGTGGAGCGCTCGATAGGACCGGCAACCAGCTGGGGAAAGAAGGAGACATACAGCGCAAAAATACCGAGATGACGTTCGGCGGCCCTGCGGCCTCTATAGACATCAATAGAATAGCTTAATGACTGAAACGTGTAGAACGAAATTCCCACAGGAAGCAAAACGTGCAAAGCTGGAGTTTTGAAACCAATGTCGAAG
>CAZTNL010000097.1:0-8202 GCA_964614885.1 uncultured Calditrichaceae bacterium
GCATACGAGGTTTCTGAATGTGACTGGAGTTCAGACGTGTGCTCTTCCGATCTGGAGAGGCGGGGTGGGAGCGCGTTCGCGAGCAGGTGGAAATAGAGATTAAGTACGAGGGGTTCATCCGGCGCGAGCGGGAGCAGGCGGAAAAGGTGCGACGCCTCGGCGCCCGCAGCATTCCCGCCGGCTTCGAGTTTGGCGGAATTCGGGCGCTTTCGGCCGAGGCCCGGGAGAAGTTGTCTGAGGTGAGGCCGGCGACGATCGGCCAGGCCTCCAGGATTTCCGGCGTTTCCCCGGCAGACATATCGGTTCTGCTTGTTCATCTCGCGAGAACCTGAGCCGGTCCCCCGGAAGGATGTTTCACGTGAAACACAGACGCGCAAATGAGTTCTGAATCCGACAGGCGCGAAGAGCGTGTCCGCCAGGCTTTTTCTGCTGCGGAGTTCTTTCTGTCTGCGGAACAGGCGTCGCAGCTTGCAGGTTACTGGCGATTGTTGTTGGAGTGGAACGAACGCGCGGGACTTATTTCAAAAGGGGATGAGGCGCGCATCCTGGAGCGCCACCTGCTGGAGTCCGCGCTGCTGTCGCGCCACCCGCTTTTCGTCGGGGCCGCCAGGGTCATCGATGTCGGCACCGGAGGAGGATTCCCCGGCCTGCCGCTGAAAATCGTGCGGCCGGATCTGCGGATGACCCTGCTCGATTCGAAAACACGGAAGACGTTTTTCTTGAGAGAGGTCGTTTCGAAACTAAACCTTGCGGATGTCTGGGTCGAATGCGATCGTGCGGAGAACCTCCGGCAGTGCGCGGAGCATCAGCAGGCCTACGATGTGGGGGTTTGCCGGGCCGTGCTGGAGCTGCCCCGGCTCTGGCCGCTCGTCGAAGACTTTCTCGCGCCGGGCGGCGCCTTGCTGACGCTGAAAGGGTCGGCGCTGCCCCGCGAAATAGATGCGCTTCGCACCCGCTGGCCACACCTTCGGCCGGAGGTCAGCGATTTTCCACAGCCCGCGGCCAGCGTTTCCGCTAAATTAAAAATTGTCGTTCTGCGCCCTGCCAATGAAGTTTGCTGAACAGCTCATTTCGCATTTTTCACGTTCCGGGCCTGCGGTAAGCCTGCTGGAACAGCTCGGCCGGGAGCCGCTCGTCAGGGCTAAGGGGCTCGTCGGCGCGTTGCGCTCTCTGTTGCTGGCGAGCCTGTTCGAGCACCTCGACCGGCAGGTGCTTTATGTCTGCCTGAAGAAGGATGATGCGGAGGAGATCAAAGAGGAGGTGCAGCAACTCCTTTGTCCGGAGCAGGTGTCCTATTTTCCCGCAGCCGTGTTTGCCCGCCAGGGTTTTGCCCAGATGAACATCGATTCTTTCAAAGAGCGGCAGGCGGCGCTGGAGGCTCTCGCCTCACCCGCGCCACGAGTTGTGGTTTCGGATGTCACCGGGTTGTTGCGCCGCTTGCCTGGTCCCGATGAATATCACAAACAGAAAGTGGTTCTGCGAGTCGGGGCGAAAGTCGATTTTGAGGAGACGATAGAGCGGTTGGTTGACCTCGGCTTCCAGCGGGAACGCCGGGTCGAGTTTCCCGGCGAAATGTGTGTTCGCGGAGGGATCATCGATCTCTTCCCACGCTCAGGCGATACCCCGTACCGCGTCGAATTCTGGGACGATGAGGTCGAGTCGCTGCGCTCATTCGATCCGGAAAGCCAGAGGTCGGTAGAAACGCAGGAGGAGGTCGTTCTTTATTCGCAGGACGTGCACGAGGGGGGCGCCGAGGTTCCGATGCCCGGGAGCGCCAACCTCCTGGACTACCTGGCAGACGACGCTCTTCTCGTCCTGGACGACACCGACCTTTTGCGGAAATTGTTGCAGCAGAAAGTTGCCGGCGCCACCGACGATGCAGACGCGACGGCGATCGCCGCCGAAACCGCGGAAAAGGCCCTGGCAGCAGTCGGCTCGTTTCGACGGCTCGAGCTTCCCGCTCTCGGTGGGAGCCCGAACGGGTTGATCGATTTCGCCGGCAAAGCCCCCACGTCTTTTGGCGGCAACCTGCAAGCCTTTCGCGATCACCTGGAAAAACTGTCCTTGCCCGAAAGAAATCCGGGAGCCGGCTCGCCGCAAGTATTCTACAGCTGTGAGAACGACCTCCAGGTGGAACGCCTCAGAACGATCTTTGCCGACGAGGGGATTCCGCTCGAAAGGCTCTTTTTGACGGCGCTGAATCTGCACCGCGGCTTTGTCTTTCCTGCCGGCCAGCTTGTCGTCTACACCGACCACGAATTCTACGGCAGAGCAAAGCGCCTGCGTTTGCCGAAAAAGCGATTCAAGGGAATCGCTCCGAGGGAACTGAAACATCTCAACGTGGGCGATTACATCGTGCACGTCGATTACGGCATCGGCCTTTTTCGCGGCCTCGAAAAGATTTCAGTGAACGGGCGCGAACGCGAGTGTCTCAAAATCGAGTACCGCGACAAAGACCTGGTTTATGTGCGCATTGAACGCATGGATAGGGTGAACAAATATTCATCTTCCGAAGGTGCTCCGGCGCGGCTGAATAAGCTCGGATCGCCCGAATGGCAGCGCGTCAAGTCTCGTACCAAGAAAAAGCTGAAGGATATTGCCGGCGATCTGATCGCCATCTATGCCCTCCGTAAATCTAGGGCCGGATTTGCCTTTGCCGGGGACAATCTGTGGCAAAGGGAGCTGGAGGCTTCTTTCCCGTACGAAGACACGCCCGACCAGATCCTGGCGACCGCGGAAGTGAAGAAGGATATGGAAAGTCCCCGCCCCATGGACCGGCTTATCTGTGGCGATGTCGGCTTCGGCAAGACGGAAATCGCCGTTCGCGCCGCCTTCAAAGCGGCCGTCAACAGCAAGCAGGTCGCGATTCTCGTTCCCACAACCATTCTGGCGTACCAGCATTTCAACACGTTCCGCGAACGGCTTGGCCGTTTTCCAGTTCGGGTGGAAATGCTCTCCAGGTTTCGCACTCGGCCGGAGCAGAAGGCGATCCTGCAGGATTTGGCTGCGGGAAAGGTCGATATCCTCATCGGCACGCACAGGTTGCTGTCAAAAGATGTCCGGTTCAGGGATCTCGGGCTGCTGGTGGTGGATGAGGAACATCGCTTCGGAGTGACGCACAAGGAGCGACTCAAACAACTGCGGGCCACCATCGACGTGCTCACTCTGACGGCGACCCCGATTCCGCGCACCCTGCATTTTTCCCTGCTCGGCGCCCGGGACATGACCCACATTACCACGCCCCCTAGAGACCGCCTGCCGATCATGACCGAGATCCTGCCGTTCAACGGGCCGTATATTCGGGAGGTGGTGCTGCGGGAGTTTGAGCGCGGCGGGCAGGTTTTTTTCGTACACAACCGCGTCCGCTCGATCGAGCGCGTGGCCAGAATGTTAGCGGACCTCGTGCCGGAGGCGGACATTGCCGTGGCCCACGGCCAGTTGACCGAGAAGGCGCTCGAAAAAGTCATGGTCGAGTTCGTCGACAAGCGCTATCATATTCTGGTGTCAACGATGATTATCGAGTCGGGACTCGATATGCCGAACGTGAATACGATTATCGTCAACCGGGCCGATATGCTCGGGCTGGCACAGCTCTACCAGCTTCGTGGCCGGGTCGGCCGCTCTTACCAGCGGGCTTACGCTTATCTCATCATCCCGCCCATAGAGGTTCTTTCCCCGGACGCCCTCAAGCGCCTGCGAGCCATCGAAGAGTTTTCCGAGATTGGTTCCGGCAGCCAACTGGCCCTTCGCGATCTCGAGATTCGGGGAGCGGGCAATCTCCTCGGCGCGGAACAGACCGGCTTTATCGATACCCTCGGGTTCGACCTCTACAATAAGGTCCTCGATGAGGCCGTTCGCGAACTGAAGGAGGAACGGCTGGAGGAAGAGAGCGGAGCGCCGGTCGTCGAGACCACGATCGAGGCCGACTTCGATGCCTATCTGCCGGAAGAGTATGTAAGTGCCGGGCCGGAGCGCGTCGACATCTACCGCCGCCTGACCGCCGCGGCAACGCCGGGCGACGTAGACGAGGTCGCCGACGAGCTGCGGGACCGGTTCGGTCGACTGCCGCAGGAGGTCGAACATCTGCTCTGCTTCGTCAAGATTCGCCTTGTCGGACAGAGTGTCGGCTTGCGAAGGATCGCTATCACCGAGGCGGAAATGCGTGCCGATTTTGCCGCCGAGACGGTCGCCGCTGCGGGGGAACATTTCAATGAATGGCTGGGTTCAATGGTGACGAATGTGCAGATCCCCTTCGAATTTTACCAGGAGAATTCCCTGGGTATGCGCCTTTCAATTCCTGCAGATGAGCCCGCAAAAATGCAATACGTGAGCAACTTTTTGCTCGGTCTTCTGCCGGCAAAATAACGTTCTCGCAATTTACAAGAAAACTATCTATATTTGACGAGCTTTGAAAGAGGAAGGGCTATTTTTGAGGAGATCGCAATTGAGACTATCGATCAAAATTGGGCTGGTTTTAGCATGTGCTGCGGTACTGGCGGGCTCTGCCTGCAACCGGGCCGCGGATCCGAATGAGGTTATCGCTCAGGTTGGAGATGAGGCGCTCACCGTGTCGCAACTGAAAGACGAGTTTCCGCCGGTCATCGGCAAGAAATTGTCAGAGGTGGCTGTTCGCGAGTACGTCCTGCGCTGGATCAACGACCAGGTTCTCTACCAGGAGGCGATGGCGAGAGGCGTCGAAAGCGACGCCGAACTGCAGAAAGAGCTGGACCGGCTGCAACGCGAGTTGGTCATCAACCGGCTTCTTGAGGAAACCGTCGACAAGGGAATTTCTGTGAGCGACGAAGAAATCGACGCGTACTACGAGGCCAACAAGGCGTCTTTTATTCTGTCCGAGGATATGGTCCGGGCCAACCATCTGCTTCTGCCAACGCTCAAGGCCGCCAACAAAGTGCGGAAGAGGCTGAAGAGTGGGGAGACCTTTGCCGAGGTCGCCCGCAGCATCCCGCGCTCCGATTCGCTGGCAAGCGAAGACTGGGACCTCGGCTACTTTACCCGCAAGGACGTCATTCCCGAGATCGCCAATGTCGTCTTCAAGATGGCGGTGAATTCCTTTTCCTACCCGGTGAAGTCGGATTTTGGTTATCACATTCTTCAGGTCGTTGATAAGCAAAAGAGCGGGGAAACCAAGCGGCTGGAAACGGTCAGAGACGAGATCAAGCACAAGCTTCTTACCAAGAAAAAGCAGGACAAGTATCAACGATTTCTGTTACAGATGAAAAGCAAGTTCAAGATACAAACCAATTTTCGTCTGCTGGACACCCCGGAAATCGACACCCTATCATCTACCGGAGAGTAATCATAATTATGTTCAAGTTGGCCGTTGCTTTTGTTTTGACATTGGTCCCGATGTCGACCAACCTTTTCGCACAAGAGGTGTTGGACAAGATCGTCGCCGTGGTCGACGATAACATTATCCTGAGATCGGAGCTGCAGCAGTATGCCTACAGTCTGGCCATCCAGTCGGGGATCGATCCGCTGAAAGAGCCGCAGAAATTCGATCAAATTCAGAATGAGACGCTCGACGAGTTGATCGTACAGAAGGTGCTGCTGGTGAAGGCCAAAGAGGACAGCATCACCGTGAGCGACCGCCAGATCGAAGGCGTCCTCGGAGAGCAAATCCAGCAAATGGTGAAGCAGCTCGGGTCCGAGAAGAAGGTCGAGGAGTATTTTGGCTCGACGCTCAGCCAGGTGAAGAGGGAGTTTCGCAAAGAAGTTGAGGAGCGCCTTCTCGTTCAAAAGCTGCGCGAAACCAAGAGCCACGAAACCCAAATCTCCAGGCGCGAAGTCGAACAATTCTATGTTACCTATCGCGACAGTTTGCCCGTTCTGAAGGATGCCGTTCGGCTGCGTCACATTCTTGTGAATGTCGAACCGAGCGAGGCCGCGGTGAAGGCCGCTCGGGAGAAGGCCGAGGAAGTGCTGGCCCGTCTCAAAAAGGGCGAGGACTTCGAGGAACTGGCGAAACAGTTCTCGGAGGATCCCGGGTCCAATGCCAACGGAGGTAACCTCGGCGTCATGCAGCGCGGCGACCTGGTGCGGGAGTACGAAGAGGCCGCCTTCAGCCTGGAACCCGGCGAGATTTCAGGAATCGTTCAGAGCAAGTTTGGACTGCACATCATCCAGCTTATCCAGAAAATAGGTGAAAAAATTAACACCCGTCACATTCTCTTCCGGGTCGACACCTCACCCAACGACGAGATTGAAACACAGAACCGCCTCAAGCGGCTGAAGCAGCGCATTCTTGCCGGTGAGATCTCGTTTGAAGAGGCGGCAAAACAGTTTTCAAAGGATACTCAGACGGCTACCAAGGGCGGGGAACTCGGTTGGTTCGAAACCAAGGACTTTCAAATTCCCGCGTTCAAAGCCGCGGTCGCGGGATTGAAACCGGGCGAGCTTTCGGAGCCGGTAAAAACCCGGTTCGGGTATCACCTGATTCAGGTTGAGGAGCGGCGCGACGAGCGCAAGCTCGATATAAAGAAAGACTGGGAGCAGATCGAGGCGTGGGCGCTCGATCTAAAGCGCCGGCGCGTGTTCGACAGTTACGTTAATAACATCAAAAAAGACGTGTACATCGAGCTGAAGGGGTTATGATCGTCCTGGAGGTTGTCGGGCAGGCGCTCTTTTGGCTGGTTATGGTCGCCGCGGTCCTCATGATTCTAGTGGGGTTGCCGGGAACGTTTGTCATCGTCGTAAACAGCCTGATATATGGTGTGATCACCAGCTTCGACCGGGTGACCGGCGGGCTGGTCGCGCTGCTTTTCGGGATTGCAGTGCTGGCGGAACTGGCGGAATTTTACATCGGCGCCGCGGCCGCGGGAAAGTACGGCGCATCCCGCCAGGGCATGGTCGGCGCGATTCTCGGCGGCTTTGCCGGCGCCATCTGGATGACACCTTTTCTTCCCGTCATCGGCACGCTGGCGGGTGCCTTCGCCGGCGCTTTCGCCGGAGCGACGTTGCTGGAGTATCTGCAGACGCGGGATTGGGATCTGGCCCTTCGGGTAGGGCGCGGGGCCTTTCTCGGCTCGATCGGCGGGAAGCTAACCAAAATTGCAGCGGCCACCGCCATGGTCGTCCTGGTCGCGGCGAGGGTGTTCTAGCGGCCAGCGCCGCGCTGATCGGTCGGGACACCGCGGGCCCGCAACCGAGGCAAACATTCGCGCCGCCGGCAGCCCACAGCGAAACGGAGTTTGAAAGAGGGCGACAATGACGGTCACCAGGAGTTTTTCATTATGCCGCACAAGATGAATTGTATGGGATAGGCGCGTGTTTCCATGAAGTACCCCCTGATCATTGTGCCCGTCCTGCTTATCGCCACCAGCCTCTATTCTCAGGCCAAGATGCCCGGAAGCGAGTTTGCTATTGCCCGGCTGAAATATGCCGGTGGCGGCGACTGGTATAACGACCCCTCGATCATTCCTAATCTGCTTGCCTTCATGCAGAAGCACACCAATGTCGACGTAGCCAGAGCAGAAGTGATCGTCGATATCGCCGACCAGGATTTGTTTGCCTATCCGGTCCTCTTCATGACCGGTCACGGGCGAATCAATTTTTCCCGGGAGGACGCGCAGCGGCTGCGGACCTATCTGATGGCCGGCGGCTTTCTTTATGCCGACGACGATTACGGCATGGACAAGTCGTTCCGCACGGAAATCAAGAAGGTCTTTCCCGAAGGCCGGCTGGTGGAACTTCCCTTTTCGCACGAAATCTTTCATGCCCATTTCCGCTTTGCCAAAGGGGCGCCAAAAATACACGAGCATGACGGCGGTCCCCCGAAAAGCTATGGCATATTTTACCAGGGAAGAATGGTTGTTTTCTATACGTTCGACACCAACATTTCCGACGGCTGGGCCGATCCCGATGTGCACAAAGATCCGCCCGAGGTTCGCCGAAAGGCCTTTGAGATGGGTACCAATATTATGATTTACGCATTGACCAATTAAGCGATGGCCCACGTCCCCGACACTTATCATGAGCAACTGGCGCAGCGACTTGCGGTGCTGCGCAGGCGGCAGAAGAACTTCGATGTCGTCGCGGGCTCGCTGTGGTTTGTCGCTGCGGTGCTGCTCGCGGGCACTCTGTTGCTCGGGGTCGAGGCCGTTTTCAACCTCAGTTCAGGCGCCCGGCTGTCCACTCCCGACTACCACTACGCTCTGTCCAGCGGAAAGACCCGCCCGTCGCTGC
>CAZTNL010000098.1:0-5914 GCA_964614885.1 uncultured Calditrichaceae bacterium
GTGAAATTTGACACACTCATTCAATCGTTGCTAACAGACACTCTTGAAGTGTCACTGCCCGTGTTTCGGCCAGAGCTGATACTGTGCGCGACGATCGTCCTCATGCTCTTGGTACGTGTGTTCGGCTTAGGGCGAATCATTTCCGCGCATTGGCTCACCCTGATCGGGTCGGCCTTGGCGCTCTATTGCATCGCCCCGTGGCAATACCTGGGCGAAGGAGCCATGGGTGCTGTCTCGCAGCCGGTTGGTGGCATTGGCGATGGCCATCCCGATCGCCGTACCATCCTCAATCATGCCGCTCTCGATGTGCTCGAGAAAAGTGAGCAGCACGCCATAATCGAGCGTGAGCGGGCATTGGGTAAAGCTCTTTGCCGCAAAAACCACCATCCCGATGCGGTCGTTCTTGCGGCCATTGATAAAATCGGCAGCCACGAGCTTGGCCGCCTCCAGGCGGTTGTTCGGTCTGAAGTCCTCTGCCAGCATGCTGCTCGACGTATCCAGCGCCAGCACGATATCGACGCCTTCCGTGATGATTTCATCCTCGGTGTGGGACGACTGTGGCCGGGCAAGCCCGATAACGAGAAGGGCGAGCACTCCGATTCTGAGGGCAAAACCGACATGTCTGTAGCGGCGTTTACTTGAAATGCTCTGGACGTTTTTCACCAGGCCCAGGTTTGAGTAGCGCAACGTGCCACGCTTCGTCTGGCTGCGCTTCACGTACCAAACCACAATGAGAGCAAGAAGCACGAGCAGAGAAAAGAACTGGGGACTGGCGAAACTCATTCCTCCGTCCCCCCTTCTTCAACGGGCGCCGCGGCGGCGACCAATGTCGTTTCCTCGTCCAGACCGCCATTGCCATCCTGCTCGAATGGCATCTCGTAAATAATCTTGGTTCTTTCAACGAGTGCGAAAGCTTCATCCCACATTCGGCCATGCTGTTCCGGCGCCGGTTTGTGTTTTGCAAACTTGACCAAATCGCAAACTGAAAGGAAGTCGCGGATGGCATCGACATCTTCGCGCGGGACATCAGAACCTCGCAGCTCATGCACGAGCTCGTCGGTGGTCATCTCCAGGGCGACGATGAAATAGCGGCCTTCCACATATCTCCGCATGATTTCCGACAGCTCGATGTAATACTCTTTGATTTTCCCATCCTGCAGCAGCGACGATTCCTTCAGCGCGCGCAAGGCCTCCAGCGCCACTTCATGCGCCGGCCTCGGCGGTTCCACTTTCTGTGGCAAAATGCCCTTGCCCGCCTTGCGGCGCCGCCAGATGTAAATGGAAACTGCGCACAATATGAGAAAAGCAAATACGATGCTGCCCCAGATAATGTACTTGCGGTACGCCATCGGAAAAACCAGAGGAGACTTGATGTCGCGCACGTCGCCCGCCTGGCTTGGTTTCATGCTTTCGACCACAATGCGGATCTTCTGCGTCGCGAGAGCGTGCCGGACCGAGTCCGGAGGCTGGGTAAAATAAAAGGTGAGCGGCGGAATCTCAAACTCTCCGACCTCAAAGGTAGAAATCGTGTAGTCGAACAGCTCTATGACCGTGTCCTTCCGGGCGACCGGCTCATGTACGTTATAGTCGCGCAACTCGAACGCGCCGAGGTTGGCGCCGAGCTCGGGCATTTCCACCTTGATTTCAGGCGACCTGCGCACTTCTACGGTGTATTTGATCAGGTCCCCGATCGTAATCCTGCTTTTGTCGACGCGGGAACTGATCGAAATGTCGCCGGACTCCGAAGCCGCGGCCGCAGCCACCAGGAGCAGGGAAGTCAGGAGTGGAACAATATATACCCGGGCCCACTTCATTTACAGCTTATCCTCATAAATTTCAACCGCCTCGGCCCGCATCATGCTCTGCAGCTTCACCTTGTAAGCCTCTTTCTGCTTGAACTTGATGAGGTCCTGCATGACCTGTGGCCGAATGTCGGCAAGCTGCTTGAACCCGAGGATCTTGCCATTATCATCCTTGTCCGCATAGTCCTGGCGATGCGCCTTATAGTAAAGTTCGACATCGGACTCCTGCACGTTCACGTCCTTGGAAATCTCGCTTTGAAGCAACTTCTGCACCATCAAATTCTTTTTCGCCCGAAATGCCCCTTCGACGACTTCCGGGTCCCGGTCAAGGCCGTCGCGCTTCGCTGTGCTGTAAAAAAGCTCGGTGGCGATATACTGCTTCAGGAAATCAATCTTCTGGCTCTTGTCGGTCAATTCGGTTTTCATGTATGGCGGCAGCTGCGAGATTTCGTAATCCAGGTCGCCGGTAGTAATGGAGCGCTTGCCGATGCGGGCGATGACCGCGCCGGGACGCTTTGGTTGGGCCTGACTTTGATCCAGTAGCGCCGATTCCTGCAAGACTTGCTGTGCATCTGTCGAACGCTCGAGCCGCTCCAGGCAGGTCACCATCTTTTTGTTAATCTCAGCGATCAGGGGACTTTCTGGATACAGGTGCTTTATCTTCAGGTAGTAAGCCAGCGCGTTTTCGTAGTCGTGGACCCGTTCGAAATAGATGTCGGCGATCGTATAGTTGATGTTTGCAGCCTGCTTGTCGTCCAGCTTGTAGTTCTGCAGCAGGTACGTGTACTGCGCCACCGCCTGTCCGTACAATTGGTTATTGTAAAGCGAACTCGCAAGTTCGCGGACGGCCGCTTCGGCAAAAGGCGGTTTGGCGCCGGAGTTCTGACAGCCGGCCCCCAGGGCAGTCACGCTCAGCAACGCCAGCAAGCCCAGTATTCGTCTCAAGTCCATTCTCTTTCTCCTGGTTAGTGAAATCGCTTTGCCCGCATCCGGAAAAAGCGGATGAGCGGGTCCACGTAGGAGCCGTCGGTTCCGACATCAATGGTGTCGACATTCATCGAGCGCAGTAGCTTGTCGCGGCTTTCCTTCACACCCGTCGCCTCGGCGGCGAAACTGCGACGCGTGGCAGCGTCGGCGGTGTCGAGCAACACAACTTCTCCGGTCTCTGCGTCTTCGAGTTCGATGAGGCCGACGTTTGGCAGCTCCCGTTCGCGCGGGTCGGTGATCGTAATCGCCACCAGGTCGTGCCTCCGGTTGGCGATCTGCATCGCCTTCCGGTAATCCTCCGACATGAAATCTGAGACGAGGAACACCACCGCGCGCCGGGTCGTGACGCGGCTCAGGTACTCCAGAGCCATGGCAATGTCGGTGCCGGTTCCCTGAGGCCGGTGATAGAGCAATTCGCGCAGCACGCGCAACACGTGGCTCTTGCCCTTCTTTGGCGGCACGAATTTCTCGATGCGGTCGGTAAAAATGATCAGGCCAACCTTGTCATTGTTCTTGATGGCCGAAAACGCGAGCAGGGCGCAAATCTCGATAGCGATCTGCCCCTTCATCCGGGCCACGGTGCCGAAGTTGCCTGAGGAACTCACATCCACGACCAGCAGAACCGTCAGCTCACGTTCTTCCTCGAAGACCTTGACGAACGGGTGCCCCATGCGCGCCGACACGTTCCAGTCGATCGTCCGGATGTCATCGCCGATCTGGTACTCGCGCACTTCTGAAAACTCCATACCGCGCCCCTTGAACACCGAGTGGTACTCGCCTGAAAAGACATCGTTTACCAGGCCGCGCGTCTGAATTTCAATCCGTTTAACTTTTTTGAGAATCTCCTTGGGGACCATCAAGGCACTTCGATTTTGTTCAACACCTTGCGGACAATATCCTCGGCACGGAGCTCCTCGGCTTCGGCCTCGTAGGTAATCAGCACCCGGTGGCGCAACACGTCCATGCCGATAGCGCGGACGTCCTCCGGCGTCACATACCCGCGCCGCCGCAGAAAGGCGTGCGCTTTTGCCGCCTGATGCAGATTGATAGAGGCTCGCGGTGATGCGCCAAAAGCGATTAAGTCCTTCAAATCTGCAAGGTCGTACTCTTCCGGACTCCTGGTGGCAAAGACGATGTCGATGATATACCTTTCCACCTTTTCGTCGATGTAGACTTCGTTGACAAGTTTCCTGGCTGAAATGATGTCCTGCGGTTTGACCACGGCTTCTACCTTTGCCGCCTCTCTGCCCGCCATCCGGCGCATTATTTCGAGCTCTTCCTCCTTGTTGGGATAGCCCACCGAAAGCTTCAGCATGAACCGGTCCACCTGCGCCTCAGGCAGCGGATAGGTGCCCTCCTGCTCGATCGGGTTCTGTGTAGCAAGCACCAAGAAAGGGTCGTCCAGCGGGAATGTGTTCTCGCCGATGGTGACCTGTCGCTCCATCATCGCTTCCAGCAAGGCCGATTGCACCTTGGCCGGCGACCGGTTGATCTCGTCAGCGAGAACAAGGTTGGAAAAAATAGGTCCCTTTTTCGTGGTGAATTCACCCTTTTTCTGATCGTAGATAAGCGTGCCCAGAAGGTCTGCAGGCAGCAGGTCGGGTGTGAACTGCAGGCGCTGAAATTTGGTTTGAATGGTAGAAGACAGCGTCTTGACCGCCATGGTTTTTGCCAAACCGGGCACCCCCTCGAGCAGGACATGTCCGTTTGAGAGCAACCCGATCAGCAGACGCTCAATCATGTACTTTTGACCGACGATTACTTTTGAAACTTCTTCGGTGATGCGTTCTATAAACTCGCTCTCCTTCTGAATCTTGTCGTTTATGGCCTGAATATCAATCGCCATTGTCCCTCCACTTTCGTTATTCTGTTCTCTCTGGAAGCGTTGGATCCGAATTTACCATTACACCATTCTCCTGTTGCAGAATGTCTTCAGCCAGCGTATATGAACGTTCGAGCGCGGAGCGGTCGGTCTGCCCTCCGGAAAACTTGGCGACGTCGGAGGCACTCAGAACCTCTTCAATTTGTGCCACCTTCCTGGACTCGACACCCCGCTGCTTCAGCGCGTCAGCGATCTCGGCCGTGGTTAAGCCCATGGCGGCAATATCGAGTTTCTCGGAGAGGTAGCGGCGCAGGTGGGACGACAGAGCTGAAAAGGCGGGTGCGATTTCAGCCGACTGAACGTCGAACAGTTCCTTGAGCTTCTGCATGTAAACCTCCTCCAGGGGCGCTTGTGCCTCGGCTTCAGCACGACGCCTGGCCTCAGCCGCCTTGCGACCCCGCACTGTGGTGACGAGTGCGAGAACCACGCCAGCCAGAAGCACCACCGCGAGCGTCGCCCACAGGATCGGCGACCAATCGCGCTCGAACACCGGCTCGGTTACTTTCACCTCAACCCGATTGGCTGCCAGGTGCTGCGTTTCGCCTGAGGCCGTGTCGGTGTAGTTGATAGTTGCGCCATCGATGTAAGCCATGCCGATTTCTGCCGGCTTGAGCACGAATTCGTAGCTCTTGACCGCACGGGGATGGCCATCCTTTTGTCCGACCCAGTTTGAAGAGGCGCTGGAAACAAGCTCCAGGTTGGTCAATTCAGGCACGTCCAGCCTGGCCACCTCAAAACGGCCGAGCAGACCGTTCCAACTGACCTTCACTGTAAGCGTGACCGTCTTGTTCTGCGGCACCTCGTGGGCATCCACGGACACACTCACGCGAATCTCTGCCTCTACCGGGCTGAGACTGGAGAGGGTGTCTGCCCGTTGTGCGGACGCAATGGCGCACACAGAACAAACAAAGAGTACTGGAAAAAATGCGAAACGCATCATCGTCCCCAAAAAATTCAATGAATATACTTGGAGCCAAAACAAAAGTTCCAAAGACTCAGGTAAGAAACGGCAAGAAAAAAGCCGAACCCCTCAAACGCGAATGCAGATTTCCGCGACAAGAAATTCGGCCTTCGAAAGCGCATGCACGCCCAACGGATAACGCTATCGCACCAGAGTTCGTTCCTTAGGCTCCTTGTCGCTAAACATCTTCAGCTGGTCGTTTACATCCTCGCCAAGATGCTGTAACTCCCACTTCACACTCTCAACCAGCTCGTCGTCAGGATGTTTTTCCAGGAACTCCGT
>CAZTNL010000098.1:6014-8197 GCA_964614885.1 uncultured Calditrichaceae bacterium
CTCTTCAGCAGCTCTTCTTCCGTCTGTTTTTGACCGCACGCGAACGCGAAAATCACACAGCCCAAACCAAGCAGAAGGACGTTTAGTTGACGGTGCATAACAAAAATCCCTCCTCGGTGAAATACCCTATTTTAAGATGTCCTATGTTACAATTTCCTGATTCAAAATCAAGCTGTTTTTGCCCCATTCCCGGTTCAGCCCCGGTCTCACAAAAAAAGCGAGGACGACAGACCGCCCTCGCTTTTACAATCATGTCGAGCTCATTTACTTCTTGGCCGAATCGTCGTCTACGACCTCGAAATCTGCTTCCTCGACTTTCTCATCTTTCTCCGGCTCGCCGGTTTGCGGTTCACTCGCACCAGCCGCTCCAGAGGCATCGGCCTGCTGATACATCTTGCTGGCCATCTCGTTCCATACCTGACTCAGGGCTTCCGTCGACGATTTAATCTCATCGATGTTGTCCCCTTTGAGCGCTTCTTTCACCCGGCCAAGGGCAGCCTCGAGCTTCGCCTTGTCTTCGCCCTGCAGTTTATCGCCCATCTCCGAGATGTTCTTCTCGGTTTGGTACACCATCTGATCGGCCTGATTGTGCACTTCCACAGACTCGCGCTTCTTCTTGTCCTCGGCGGCGTGCGATTTGGCATCGGATTTCATCGTCTCCACCTCATCTTTTGAAAGACCCGTGGAGGCTTCGATGCGTATCTTCTGCTCCTTGTTGGTCGCCTTGTCTTTCGCCGACACATTCAGGATGCCGTTCGCATCGATGTCGAAAGTCACTTCAACCTGAGGAATCCCGCGCGGTGCAGGCGGGATACCATCGAGAATAAACTTGCCGAGTGTGCGGTTATCGGCAGCCATTTGGCGCTCTCCCTGCAAAACATGGATCTCAACCGAAGTCTGATTATCGGCTGCGGTTGAAAAAATCTCTGACTTTTGCGTCGGGATGGTCGTGTTCGCCTCAATCAATTTCGTGGAGACGCCACCGAGGGTCTCAATACCCAAAGACAGCGGAGTCACGTCGAGCAGGAGCACGTCTTTGACATCTCCGGACAGGACACCTCCCTGGATGGCTGCGCCCACGGCAACGACCTCGTCGGGATTCACGCCCTTGTGGGGATCCCTGCCAAACAGCTCCTTTACGAGTTCCTGCACGCGCGGCATTCTTGTCGAACCACCGACCAGAACGATCTCGTCGATCTCGCTGGCGTTCAATCCCGCGTCCTTAAGCGCCAGCTTGCACGGTTCAAGCGTGCGCTGAAACAAGTCGTCGCACAGTTGCTCGAACTTGGCACGGGTCATCGTCAGGTTCAAATGCTTCGGCCCGGAGTCGGTGGCCGTGATGAATGGCAGATTTATGTCGGTTTGTGAAACAGTCGAAAGCTCACACTTGGTTTTCTCGGCGGCCTCCTTCAGGCGCTGGATGGCCATCGGATCCTTCGACAGGTCCACACCCTCCTGCTTCTTGAATTCCTCAACAATCCAGTCAATGACGCGCTGATCGAAGTCATCTCCGCCCAGATGTGTGTCTCCGTTCGTCGCCTTTACTTCGAAGACACCATCTCCTATCTCAAGAATTGAAATATCGAAAGTACCCCCGCCCAGGTCGTAGACTGCAATTTTTTGGTCGCCTTGCTTATCCAGTCCATAGGCAAGGGCCGCTGCGGTTGGCTCGTTGATGATACGCTTGACCTCGAGACCGGCAATCTCACCGGCTTCTTTCGTCGCCTGACGCTGGCTGTCGTTGAAATATGCAGGCACGGTAATCACGGCAGCAGTTACCTTTTCGCCAAGGTAGTCCTCTGCGGTCTGCTTCATCTTCTGCAGAACCATCGCGGAAACCTCCTGCGGGGAATACTGCTTGTCCTGAATTTTCACCTTGGCGACATCGTTGGAACCTTTAACCACTTTGTAGGGTACTTCGCCGATCTCGCTATCCACTTCCGCGTACCGGCGGCCGACAAAGCGCTTGATCGAAAAAATCGTATTCTCCGGGTTCGTTATCGCCTGGCGTTTTGCAACTTGCCCCACCAACCGTTCTCCGGTCTTTGAGAAGGCAACGATCGAAGGCGTGGTCCGCGCGCCTTCGGCGTTTGGTATCACGACGGGTTCCCCACCCTCCATAACTGCCACGCATGAATTGGTCGTTCCTAAGTCAATCCCGATTATCTTGCCCATGTTGAGAA
>CAZTNL010000099.1:0-1413 GCA_964614885.1 uncultured Calditrichaceae bacterium
GGATAATTCTGCCGCAGGGTAAATCCCTCGGGCAGGCTCGACTCCTCCTCTACCGCGGTGGCATTCGGATCGAATTCGATAGCGCCCACATCCGGCGCCACTCCGACAAAAGGCATTCCAAGATCCACACCGGCGTCGATAGCCGGGGAGGTGGGCTGGAGGCTGTAATCCTGCAGGTCTGGATTCACGAATCCAGGATTGCCGACGATAGCCTGTGCATCAGCGACGCCCGTGACCCTCGGCGCGTCGTTGTACAGATTGTTGTTAGCCGTAATATTCGCGCCGGGTGATATATTGTAAATGTGATCTGGTTCCGGGCCGGAGACAAGAATATTGTTCACAATGGTCACGTCCTTGGCCGGGTCCACGCCCCAAGCTGAAGGGGTGGGTATGTAAATTGGGTTCAGGCCGTTGAAGGCAATGGTGTTGTTGTACACCGAAATCCCTTCCCCTTCCCGAATGAAAAGGCCAAATGCGGCATTGCCTGCGAACACATTATCACGGACGATGATATTCTGCAGCGTAATGAAGCTGCCGCCGCGCCCCTTCGCGATGATCATGCCCGAGCGGCTCTTGGAACCGAAGACTCGATTCCCTTCGATGACATAGTCTTTGATTACAAAAGGATTCGCCGCCCAAACGGCAGGGTCTCCGCTCTTTTGCTCATCGAAAAGATGAATCCCATACCCCTGAGAGCCAATGATCGTGTTATTTCTGACGGTGATGCGCTCCCCTTTATGCACGTAAATTCCGTGATCCTGGGTGTTGCCACCATTGTTGTCATATTCGATGTAATTGCCTTCGACCAGAATGTCGGTGCCTCCGGTCTCGATAGCGCCGAATTTCGGCTGTGGCCCGAGAAACCGGTTGTTGATGATCTGCAGTCCGGTTCCGAAGGCATCACAGCGCCAGGGCATCATGAAGGTTAAGCCTTCCACCCTGACGTAGTCGGCCCACACGATAAGACGCCGGCTCGAATACTCCATAACAGGTATTTCGCCGGGAAACGCCTTGATGGTGAGGTAAAGTCCGGGTTGGCCGCCCCTGTCCTTGTTCCTGTCCACGAAGACTTCGTTCATGTAATAGGTACCTCCACGCACGAAAATCGTGTCGCCGGGCGCAATGCCGCTTTGGCGGTCGACCGCGTACGACAACGTCAGCCACGGCGCGTTGATGGAGCCGTTGTTACTGTCCGAACCTTGTGGCGAAACATAGTAGGATTGACCGGCGCGGAGCAGAGACACTCCGGACAGGACTATAATCAAAAAAAGGATTCTTGCGGGTTTTAGTTCTACAACTTTCATCTTTGTTTTCCTCAATATCTTTGGTCCCACGTAAGCGTGACCGACTCAGTTAGTCTCAACCGCACGGCCACACGCCAGTTGTTTTCATCCCTCCGACGCGTCTGGCCCC
>CAZTNL010000099.1:1513-8162 GCA_964614885.1 uncultured Calditrichaceae bacterium
CCTGATTACTTCGTGCCAGATCGAGGCTTTTCACTATTCGCAACGCCGCCTGGAAATTCGAAAGCGCCCAAATCCGGGCGTTTTCCCCGATAAGGAAGACCAATATCAACCCCAGCGTCTATGGCCGGCGACCCCACTTGCAGGTGGAAATCAAGCGCACCAACGTCCACGAACTGTGGCACCCCGACCACCGGGCTTTCGTCTTTGATCCCCTCGAGCTGGGGCCTCCGATTGTAGAGGTTGCGCCGCAATTGAATTCCCCTTCCTTTGGAAGTATTGGCGACGTGTTGTCTGGATACGAAAATATTGTTTACGATGGACACATCGCCTGCGGCCTCCGCTCCTTCCGGACTCGGGTTGCGCAAGAGAATGGACGCCAGCCGATTTGCAAAGAAGGTATTGTTATAGACCTTTATCTCACTACCCTCCCTAATGAACAGACCAAATTCTGCATTCCAGGCCAGAACGTTGTTGCGCACCGTGATGTTCCGTAGCCGTATGAAATGGCCCCCCCGCCCCTTGGCAATGATGATCCCGGAGCGCGTCCTGGATCTGGCGACATAATTGCCCTCGATCAGCACATTCTTGAGCACAAATGGATGCGCCGCCCAGCTCGAAGGATCCGCGCTCTTGTGTTCGTCATAGATGTGAATGCCATAGCCTTTCGTGCCAATGACCCGGTTATTTCGAATCGTGATGTTCTGTCCGCGATGTATATATATTCCGTGGTCGCGCGTATTGCCGCCCTTGTCCGAATACCGAATTTCATTGCCTTCGATCAGTAGGTCCGTTCCCCCCATCTCGATGGCGCCATAGCGCGGCTGCGGTCCGGTAAACTTGTTGTTGACGATTTGCAGTCCGTGCCCAAACGCGTCGCAGCGCCACGGCATCATAAAGTGCAATCCTTCGATACGTACAAAATCCGCCCGGATCATGAGGCGCCGACGGCCCGGCCGCAGCACCGGTTCTTCACCCGCCATCGCCCGAATCGTCAGATAGGCCCCCCTCTGCCCGCCCTGGCCTTTTCGCCGGTCGATGCTCACCTCTCCCATGCGATAGACGCCACCGCGCATGATAATGGTGTCGCCGGCGCGAGCCACACGCACGGCATAGGCCAGAGAACGCAGCGGAGAGTGCTGCGAACCGGCATTCGCGTTCGCCCCGGACGGAGAAACGTAAATGGTTTTGGCCGAGGCACCTGAGACCGAAAGAAAAACAGTGCCAATCGCCGCTACGATGATGAACCGTGACACCTGGGGCATAGAATGCAAATCTCTCATTTTAAAAGTCCGATTGGCTTTTGCAGAAATTGTGCCATCTGCTGGATGGCCTGGTGTGACCGGGAGGCTGCAGGAATCCAGGCTGGGCAGCATGTAATTCTTACAATATCGTAAGCAGTATTGCCCAATCCGTGATAGCTTCACGGGACCACCAGCTACGATGCCGCGATCACCGCTGGTTCGAGCTCATGCCCTTCCGGGGGCGTCTCCTCAGCGCCGGCGGCTTCCGAGATTTCAAGGCCGCGAACCACAAGCGCCAAGTTTACATAGAAAAAAGCCGACACGTTGAGATAAAACCAGTAACTGCCGGCAATGTTCCCGGCCAGCACCGCCAACACACACCCGCCGTAGCCGAGACCAAGGGCTTTCAGCATATCGCTCTTCCCTGTCTTATAGAGCCGCCAGCCCAATCTAAATCCCGTGATGAAGAAGGCCAGGAAGATCGCGAGCCCAATCGCACCCTCCTCGAGCAGCAATTCGAGGTAGCCGTTGTGCAGACTGTTGCGGTGTTTTTCTCCGGTGTGTATGCCCATGTATGGGGTGACATTGTAGCCGAGGCCAATAACCGGACTGCTCTTGATCAGGGCCTCCGCCTGGTCCCACATCTCATACCGCTCGGTAATTGACGAATCCGTGCCTGCTTTGGTCTTGGACATGTCGATCCGCTGCTGGACGGATGCAGGCAGGAAGACCCGCCAAAATGTAAGAAAGATAGCCAGCACGACGAGAACGCGTTTGTCGCGTGTCAAACCGTAATACACCCAGCTCATGAGCGCCGCCAGGTATCCCCCACGCGAGTAGAGAAACATCAGGCAATAGTAGTTGAAGATGGTGGTGACGGCAAAAAGCCACTTCTCCTTGCGCTCCTTGGCGTAGACCCACAGGGCCAGCAAGATAATGGAATTTTGCGCATAGAAGACCGCCACCTCGTTCGGCCCAAGATAGCTGAATGTCGAACCGACCCGGAGATCGTAGCTGAAGTTCGAGTGGTCTTTGATGGCAAAGTTGTTGTAAAAGCTGCGGTCCATATACAACATGGACAGGGTCATGAGCAAAAGGAGGTTTCTTATCTGTTTCTCGTTCTCGATGTTATTCACCACGATGACGTACAGAAAGGGCAACATGATGAAATTCTTCCAGTGTAAAAATCTGGGGTCACTCATGCTGAGCGGCGACCCGGTTTGCAGCACATAAGCCCCGACCCACAAGCCAATAAAGGTCCAAATAAATATCATCGGCAGCAGAACATTTAGCGATTTTCGCCACTTGTACTTGTTTTTCTCTTTCTTGCCGTTCAGAAACCAGCGAATCGTAAGCACCAGAAACAGGAGGTCGATAAAGTCTTTGCCCATGGGGTAGCCGCGCATATGCTCGAGCAGGCTTTGCTGGGTGAAGATGGGCACGAGAAAATACAGCCCGACGTCAATCTTCCAAAACAGGGTTAGAAGAATCACGACCACGCCCACAAAATAGACAATGGGCGGAACGATCTTTGTTATGCCGAGGCCTAGCTCCACAACGAATTCCCGTTAGAACCGAACGCGACCCGAACCTTATCCCTGATTCGCCGGTCGAGCATATATATAAAAACGGAGTAGACCAAAGCGCCAACGACGGCCTTGACCAAAACACCTCCAAAGAAATCCATGCTCAGATACTTGACCGACAACACCGCAATTACCGATGTCACAAAATAGGTAGCGACTGCCTTCATATTGAGGCGAATCGTCAAGAACCTGGAAGAATATAAATTGACGGCCACGATAAGCAGGGTGTACGAAATAAGCGTTGCGACAGCCGCGCCGGTGAGTCCCATCACCGGGACCAGGGCGATATTGAGCGCTATGTTGCCCGTGCCGGCGCCCAGTGTACAGTACAGCACTGTCGATGTTTTTTTGTTGAGAAATAGCCCCGCCGTGTAGATCGAAATAGCACCGTGCAGAAGCAACGGCACGGTAAGGTAAGGGACGAGCCCCCTCGCTGCCACATATTTTTCAGAGGCGAAAAACACAAGAATGTCGCCGCCCAGATAGGAAAACAGGACGATGCCCGGAATGGCAAACATCAGATAGTAGTCGAGTACGGAACTGAGAAATGATTCAGTCCGCGCCCGGCCCGATTCCTCCCAGATTCTGACGTACATCGGAGTCAAAGCGAACATCATCACCGTCAGCAGGGCCTTGAGATTGGACGTGAGACTGTAAGCCACGGAATAGATGCCCACGGCCTTGGTTCCCATGAAAATCTCCAGCACATAGCGGTCGCCAAGATTGGAAATTTCGTTTGCCAGCTCTGCGGGCACCAACGGCAAACCGAAGTGCAGCGCCTCGACGAGCAGAGCGAGCGAAAAACTGGAAAGCACGAGCTTCTTTTGGCGCCAGAGCAGACTTGCCACCAGCAGCACCATGCCGATTTGAACGATGATTCCGCCAAGATATAGCCCCTTGACGCCGATCACCAGTACGATGACCAGAACGACGGTCAGGATCAGCTTGATCGTTGTCACTGAAATGCTGATACCTGCGTAGAACTTGGCGCGCTCTTCGACGCGCAAAAACGAAATAAACACCGAAGGGCCGGCGCCAAGGAACAGCAGAATGCTGGAGAGCACAAACAGTTCGTACATCTGCTGCCCTCCAACCCTCGCCGGGCCGAGAAGATATATGACCGCCCAGAACAGAAGTGCCACCATGCCGCTGAGCGCCATGGCGCCCAGGAACATGGTAGTGTAGAAACTTGCGATCGGTCTCTCTCGCTTCCCGCTCGAAAACTCCGCATAGAGCCGGAGAACCGACCGGTTGAGGCCGAACTTGCTTATGGGACCGACAAACGAAAGTGTGACCCCGATAAGGCTGAGCATACCGTACTCTTCCAGGCTGAAGTAGCGTGTCCACAAAGGAAATGAGAAGAAACCGATGGCGGTGCCGAATAGGTGGACCGTAAAATACCAGGAGGTCTGCTTGACCAGGGAGCGAATCAAATTCTTTGTCCTTTTATAGGTAGCCGAGAGCCTTGAGATGGTCTTTAATCGCCTTCTCGGAGTAATCGTATGCCTCCGCGCCCTCCTCGGCGCGAGTGCTGCGGTAGACGCCGAGTTCGGCCTGCAACTCCTTGAGCAAATCGGGTTTCTCGCCCGCCAGGTTACGCTCTTCAGCGCGGTCACTTTCAAGATCGAACAATTCGGCGGAGCCAGAATCATCCTCAATCAGCTTAAAATTCCCACGGCGACACATCCAAAGTTTACGGGATAGCATCTTGAGCGTCGGTCGTACGTCATCCTGACGCCGCGCGAGACGGTCGCGGACAAAATAAGGGATGCGTCCCTCCCATTCCGCTAGCAAGAAGCGTTCGCCCCCTTCCCCCTCATCGTCGAGCAGGCTCCTGCCCGGAAAAGCGTCCAGGTCGACATCGTCAAGACCACAGGCGCGGGCAAAGGTCGGCAAAAGATCGATGTGCTGCACCGGCTCGGTGCAGACCAGGCCTCCTTTGTCACCGCCGGGCATCCGGAGCAACAGCGGTATGTGGACGATCGGCTGCGACAGGCTGGCCACATGCGAATAGCGTTGGCCCTCACCCAGATGTTCACCGTGGTCAGCGGTGACCGCGATAACAGTATTTTCCGCAAGCCCGGTTGACTCCAGATGCGACAAGAGTTCGCCGAGTCGGGAATCAACGTAGGCGATTTCCTCGTCGTACAGCGCGGTCAGAGCGGCTATCTCCTGCTCCTTAAGTTGCAGATTGTCCGTGACGCACACCAGCGGGTTGTCCGCCACCCGCCGGATTTTCTCCTTATCGAGGCCGCGCATCAGCTCCGGCTTTAGGAATTTGCCTGCGAAGGGACGCGGCGCCTGCAGTGGATTGTGCGCGTCGATATAGTGGATAAACAGGTAGAAGGGGCTTTGCTCCCCTTCTCTTTGCCGCAGCCAGTCGAGAACCAGCTTATTGGTTCGGGCGGCGCCGTGGTCGTTGTAGCCAAGCGCGGCGCGCGCACGGTTCAGGACGCGGCCACCAAGCTGGTTGCGTGCATATCCCTTCCAAATTTCAAAAAAATCATCGTGCCCACGATCCAGCCCGACCAGAGCACCGACCTGGCTGTTATTGACGAACCCGCCCGTATGATAGCCCTTACCCCGCATCATCTCTGCAATGGTGCCAACCCCGCTACGCAGCTTATTCTGGTCCAAAACACCATGCAATGCCGGGTAAACGCCGGTGAGCATCGAGGCATGCGCAGGTGGTGTCCACACCGCCGTCGAGCACGCATTGGCGTAACGAACACCCTCTTCGGCCAGTTTGTCCAGGCACGGCGTCGTCGGACGCTCGTACCCGTAGCAGGAAAGGTGGTCTGCTCGAAGTGTATCCACCGAAATCAAAATCACATTAGGTCTAATCGTTCACACTCCTTTATTATCTGGGGCATGGACTGCCATTTTCGTTTCGCGAAGATCTTTCAGCGATTCGCTGTCGGCTGGCCCGGCCTCCCAACGCCACTGCTCGATATTGCATGCCGGACACTCCGCAGCCAGCGCCGCCGCGTAACCCGCGTGCACATCGAGGGCATGCATGCACCATTTCTCTTCTATTTCCGCGTCCCATTTTGCCCGCAGCAAACGGGCGGGCGCTCCTGGAGATAAAGAGACATCAAATTGATCCAGGCCCAGCGAGAGTCCACGCCCGTCGGCTTTCATAAACGCCTCTTTGCGCGCCCAGCAATCGAAGAAGGCACGCGTTTGCGCGTCATTCTTCAGCCGGCTCAAAGCCGCCCGTTCGGTCTGCGAAAAATAGCGTTCCGCGATGTCCAGCCCGGCAAAGTCCGGACGAATTCTTTCCACATCTATCCCTACCCGCGTCTTCAGGGTTATGGCGTACAGGGCAAACTCGCCTGAATGCGACAGGTTGAAACAAATACCGTTTTCATTCACTTCGGGAGCGATATAAGGCTTGCCATATTCAGTGTACTCGAAGACCAACGACCCCGCCGCACGCACGAGATAGCGGCTGAGAATGTCTCGCAGCACGCCTCTGGCGACGACAAAACTCCGCCGGTCTTTCTCAAAGTGAAATCGAGAGGCCCTTTCGCGCTCCTCGCGTGAAAGCAACTGCTCAAGCCTTGCCAGAACCGGGTCTTTCTGAACAAGAAGGGCTCTCCAAACATGGACCACACCGGGGAGCAACTCGGGAACGCTGGGTGGCTTAGCCCACCCTTCGACTGTCGCCATAGGCATACACTGCTTCGGAATCTGTACCTGTCAAGTCAACCGCCATCAGCGGCTGGCCCATTTTCTCAGCCTAACCTGCTTAATTCATGAATTTAGCCACAGAGCCACAGAGGGCACTGAGAAATAAGAACTTAGAGAAACTACTCCAGT
>CAZTNL010000100.1:0-8150 GCA_964614885.1 uncultured Calditrichaceae bacterium
CTCCGGAAAATCCATGATGATCTCCTCACCGCTCAGGCTTTCGAGAAAAGCGAGAAGTTGGGCTTTCTCATCATCGGTCAGATTCAGCGGTTTTAACAAATCAGACTTGGTGCCGTGGCCAAACGCAGCGGCAATCTGATCTTCGCCCCCACCCTGGTTATAAAAATCGACAACTTCCTCCAGCGACCAGAATACGCCATTGTGCATGTAGGGCGGCGTGTAAACCAGGTAACGTAAAGATGGCGTGCGGAATTTGCCCATATCGGTATCGCGTTTCGACCGGTAGTAAAGGCCGAGGTCCGTCTTGGTCTTCCGGTAAATCTCCTCCCTCACGCCTTTGGCATATTGCTCATAGCGAAAGGTAATCTGTTTCAGCGGGTCCTCCTCGAACACCGGATTCTCCGGTACGCCGAGATTGTAGTATTTCTGGTCCGAAAGCAGGGCGCCATTGTGGCATTGAATACAGTTCCCCTTGCCTTCGAAAATCTTCATGCCTTTGATGGCGTCGTCCGACAGGGCCGACTTGTCGCCTTGCATGTATTTGTCGAACGGCGTATCCCGCTGCACGAGCGTGCGTTCGAAGGCGGCGATCGCGCGCCACGCATCTTTCATTTCCGGGCGGATTGTTCCGAAGACCTGTTTGAATCGCTGCACGTACTCGGGAATCTGCCGCAGACGCTCTTCCATCATATCCACTTCGCCGTTGCCGGCTACGCCGCCGCGGGCTGCGCTAGGCGCCTGCCCTTCAAGACTCCGCGACGCGCCGGCCCAAAAGAGCTTGGACAGATAAGCGGAATTGACGATAGTCTGGCAATTGCGCCAGTGCGAGGTCCCTGGATAGCCACGACAGATGTCGGCGCCGTCCTGCCAGCCAATCGTCGGATTGTGGCAATCGCTGCAGGCGGTGGAAACATCGCCGCCGAGCCGGGCATCGAAAAACAGGAGCTTGCCAAGAGCGATTTTTTCCGGGCTTTGCGGATTGTCGGCCGGCACGGGCACAGGCGGCAGCGCCGCAAGCCCTGGCGTCTTTGCAGAATCCCGTTCATTCGCAGACCCGCTCATGGCGATCAAAGCCAGCGCCAGCGCCAGAAACAGCGCGACGAAGGGCATGCGAAACGTTTGTCTGTTGTCCATGATCACTCTCTCCTGATTTTCAGTTAGGCACTTCGCGCCAGTTTGCGATAACTTCGTATGGCGGAGAGGCCGGAGCATCCATCGTGATCTCGTCTCCGCTCAGGCTCTCGAGAAAGGCCACCAGCGCCTGCACATCTTTTTTCGACAAATGAAGCGGCTTCAGCTCGGAACCCTCACCACCGCCACGCTTGTAGAACTCTACGACCTCCTCGAGCGTGGCCAGGGTTCCGTTGTGCATGTATGGTGCGGTATTCTCCAGTTCGCGCAAGGTCGGCGTCACGAATTTACCGAAATCTTCATCCATCTTGCTCACAACATAGAATCCCGGGTCGCGACGAAGGTTCTCGAAATTGGGCACGCCGAGAAACTTCAGAACGGAGCGGAAGGTAGTTGCGCGCTGCGGATCGGTCAGAAGGTCGGGATGTTCGGGCACGCCGGTTTTGTGAGCCGCGAAATCGCTGAACATCGGGCCGTTGTGGCACCGGATGCATCCGGCTTTTCCTTTGAACAGCTTCAGGCCTTTCTTCGCCGCTTTCGACATCTTGCCGGTGTCGAAGGGAACATTCTTTGAAACGAGTGTCTGCTCGAAGGCTGCGATCGCTTTCAGGGTCCTGCCGAAACTCGGCTCGCCGCCAAACGCTGCCTGGAAACGCTGTACGTATTCGGGAACCTGCTTCAGCCGCTCCTGCATTAGGCGGCCGTCCAGATTCATGAAATGCGTTTCCGTGATCTTATCCCGAACCTGAGTCTCTCTGTCCTTGCCGGTCAGACGGCCATCCCAGTAGAAATAGCGATTGTATGCCATGTTCAGCACAGTCTGCGTATTGCGGAAGTACTTCGACCCAGGATAGGCCAGAGAAAGATCGCGGGCATCGGCCCAGCCGTTTTCGGGCTGATGGCAGCTCGCGCAACTCATGCTGGCGTCGCCGCTGAGCCGCACATCAAAAAACAACAGCTTGCCCAGCTCGGCCTTCGCGGGATCCGGTGACTTTAGCTCTGGCAACGGTCCGATATCGGGCACGTCCGTCTCGCCAGCCAGTCCTGGATTGGTCAGGCTGAGCAACAGCAGAACTGATAGCGCTCCCCAGACAAACAGGAGACTTCTTTTCACGCATTGCATCGTTACCCTCCTGTGTTTTCAAATGTGAACTCGTGCGTCACACTGGCCCCCTTCGGTACCTTTACCTTCGCCTTTTGCTCACCAAGCGCCGGATGCCAGACGACCAGGTTGTAGACACCCGGAGGCACGTCCTCAATCTTGAAAGTCCCATCGGCCCCGGTGACACTGTAATACGGGTTGCTCGCGGCAAAGAGGTAGTCGTGCATGAAATTGTGCGCATCGCACTCGATCTTGACGTAAGGAGAGCGGCGCGTGGTAAACGCGAGATTCAAGGTCATGTTTTTCGGCTGCCCTTTGTTGAAGATCGTCCGGCGGCCGCGGCCGATGAGCTCATAAGCGTGAATGTTGTGCAGCACCGGGTCGCTGTTCCTGACCGGCACCTTGACGCCGTTCGGGACCACGAAACTGTGTACAATAAACCGGGCGCCTTTTTGGTCGACCAGCCCATCATCGACCAGCTTCGGCCATGGCTTGCCGGCTTTGACTTTCTGCAGATAGACGACAGCGCGCGCCAGCTTGCCATCTTTGACTGAAACGCCGCCGACCTGCCGCTGCGCATCGTGGGCGATGGCCTTGTCTTTGGTAACTGAAATGGTGCGCGGTTTGGGCGCCTCGCCCTTGAACAGCACAGACCCGGAGATGGTCGCGCCGCCCTTAACCTCTTTCACCTGATAGGGTTGCGCCTGGAGCAGAACTGGCGTGAGAATCAGGCAAAGCAGCAGCCGCCAGGCAACTTTTCCCGGTTTGCGAGCGTGAAGCATACGAACCTCCTGTTTGTTGAAGATGAGCGCGTGGGCCAGACTGCAGATGCGGACATTTCATCACAACTTCGATTCAACTTAAGCAATATAGCACCCTGCGCGTACAATGCAACTGTATTTGCGCGTTCGGAGCACGGCCTGTTTTCAAGCCGTACTCAAACGCTTCATGACTTCCTCAGACTAGTATTTGACGTTGAGGTCCAGGCGGAAACGATTGGCATCTTTGGTGCCGACAATCATTTCGGTGACATAGTGGCGGGCCACCAGGTTCATTTTCGGGCCAAGCTGGTAGGCTGCCCGCAACTCGAAGCCTTTCATGTCGCTGGAATCCGTATGGCCGTTGCCGAAGCGCCACCAGTCGTCCTGCGCAAAATTGGGAATGACAGCAAATTTCTCGATGCGGACATAGTACGCTCCCAGCAACCAGTCTCCCTGCTTTTTCAGCTTTCCCACAGAGGCCTGCAATACGAACCCCGTGGTTTCGTTGGCAAAGGCGGCGATGAGCGGATCCTCAGTGTTCTTCATGAAATCGACGCCAAGTTTCACCGGCACGTTCGCCGAAAGATTGAACTTTGCCTGGCCGCTGAGTACGATAATCTTGTGGTTCATGTCGGCCAGAGGGTTGTATGAAGTCGTATCGGAGAAATCATTGTTGAAGTAGTAGTAGCCTGCTGCCGCGGTCAGGGTGGCCCCACCCGTTTTCTTGCTAAAAGTCGCCTGCCCGGCGCTCATCGACGACTGGAAAAAATCCTTGCCGCGATTTTGGACGATAAATTGTCCTCCGGTAAGCGTGAGATTGCTCCCCGACCCGGCGAAGTCTTTGGCGCTGTAGGCAGCGGCGATTCCTTCCGGCGAGACATCATCGTCCCAGAAAAGCTCGTTCTGCTTCCAGAAAGGAAATGAATTCTTGCCGGCCCAAACCCAACCTCTGTCGAAGTTGTAGCGTAGATAGACCTTGTCGATATTGATGGTTTTGGCGCTAAAGTCGCCACCGAAGGTCTGGTGCGGCGACTGCTGGTCATTCGGATCACCGGAAACGAATCTGGCCCCGAGCTGAATGTGGTCGCCGCGCCGGTGGACGACATTCAGACGAAACCGGTAACGCGCACGGTCGCGGTTGTCCTTACCGGTGACGTCGTAATCTTTCTCGTAGCGCAGACGCAAATCGCCGGACAACTTCAGGCTCTGTTTACTTTGGCCAAAGGTGCGCCCTCCCAGCAGAATCAGCAACGCGGACGCGACGGCCAAAACGTGTTTTGCTTTCACGAAATGTTCCCTCCTCGGTCTTGTTGGTAGTTTGAATGGGTCGATAGAACCATATTACGTCATCGCAAGAAAGGGGCCAGACCTCGTACCCTTCGCACTTTACTCTATTATATCATTATTTATAATAAACTTGTATATATTTTTTCGCGGGTTTGCCACCTCCTAGTTAAATAGCGCGCGTTTGCCGAATTCCGGGAAGGTTACCGGAATTCGGCAAACCAGCCTCTGTCAAGTGTACTTCTTGAGCTTCTGGTCGAAGGTGGACCGCGCGATTCCCAGGCGGCGTGTCGCCTCCGACTTGTTTCCGTTCGCCTGTTCGAGCACCCAGAGAATATGGCGCTTCTCCATTTCAGCCAGGGTCCAGTCATCGTCCTGAGGTGATACGGCGGGCGGTTGCGCCTGCGGCAGGAGCGGCGCCGGCAAGTGCGCCACACCGATCTCAGGCTCGTCGCACAGGATCACCGCGCGCTCGATGATGTTGCGCAACTCCCGCACGTTGCCGCGCCAGTTGTAATCCCGAAGAATCTTTTTTGCCTCGGCTGACATTCCCTGAACCGGCTTTCGCATGTCTGCAGAGCACTTTTTCAGGAAGTGACCGGCAAAAAGGAGGATATCCTCGCGCCGTCGCCGCAGGGGAGGCAACTCAATGACGAAAGCGCTGAGACGGTAGTACAAATCCTCACGGAAAGCGCCCTTACGCACCATCTCCTCCATACTCCGGTTGGAGGCAGCCAGAATTCGAACGTCGACATGCAGGTCTTTGGTGCCGCCGAGGCGTCGGAACGGGTGGCCTTCGATTATGCGCAGCAGTTTCGGCTGCATGCCGAGATCCATCTCGGAAATCTCATCCAGAAACAGCGAGCCGCCATGCGCCAGTTCGAAGAGCCCGGGTTTGCGCTGCTCCGCGCCGGTAAACGCCCCTTTTTCGTAGCCGAAGAGTTCACTTTCCAGCAACTGCAGCGGCAACGCGCTGCAGTTAATCTTGACCAGTGGCTTGTTTCGGCGGTCGCTTGAGGAGTGAATGGCGTTTGCGGTCAACTCTTTGCCAGTGCCACTCTCTCCCGTGATCAACACCGGCGTATTCGTTGCGCCAACTCGCGAAATCATGGCTTTGACATTCAGAATCGCAGGGCTGCTGCCGAGCATCTCGGGGAACTTCTCGCGCGGCATTTCATGCTTCAGCCGCATAACTTCATTCTTGAGCGCGCCGATTTGCACCGCTTTTCGAATCGTCTGGCGCAGCTCGGCCACCTCGAACGGCTTGGTGACATAATCGAAGGCGCCGAGCTTAACCGTCTCGACCGCCGATTTCAAGTCGGGGAAAGCGGTCATCATGATCACCGCGACCTCCTCGTCGAGAGCGCGCAGTTTCGCCAGCACTTCCAGGCCGCTGCCGTCGGGCAGTCGCATGTCGAGAAGCACGACATTTACATTGTGCGTGCTGAAGAGCCGCAGTCCCTCGCTGGCCGATTCTGCCAGGATCGCCTCGTAGGAGTTCTGCCGGCAAAAACTCGCGAGCGATTTGCGCATGAGCGCATCATCTTCGATAATCAAAACGGTCTCATTCATCGCTTCAACCGGCCTGCGTGCCAGGCAACAGGATGCGGAAAGTCGTTCCGGTTCCTTCCCGGCTGTCCACGCTGACTTCTCCGCAGTGCAGCGCGACGATCTGTTTGACAATGGCCAGGCCCAGGCCGGTCCCGTTCGGTTTGTCTGAATAAAAAGGTTCAAAAATCCGGTCGATTGTCCCGGCTGCGATACCGCTTCCGGTGTCTGTGATCAACAGCTCCTGCCCCTTCTCCGGACCTGGCACCTGCCGACCATCGATGACGATTCGCCCTCCGCCAGGCATGGCGTCAAAGGCGTTGAGGCAAACATTGAGCACAACCTGCTGCAGTTGAATCGAATCGAGCATGATTTCAGGCAGCTCGTCAAGGCCGCGCACTTCGATTTCGATTTTACGACGCTCCGCATCCTTTTCGATCAGCAGCAAGACCTGGCGCACAACATCGCTGATCCGGCCGGGGTTTAGTGTCAGCGGGTGCGGGCGCGCGTACTTGGAAAACGTCTGCAGAAAGCCGCTGAGCTGGTCAATTTTGTTTTCGATGCCGGCCAGGTAGGTGCGATGCTCGTCGCTCTCCATCTCTCCCTGCAGTACCTGGGCGGTCGTTTTCATCGCCGCGAGCGGTTTTGCCACTTCGTGAATGACACCGGCGGCCATTTGTACCTGCGAAGTCAGACGGTGTTTTTCGGCGATCTGTTTTTCAAGAGCCCGTTCCTGCGCCACCGACTCGGTGATATCCATGTGAACCTCGAGCAGATGAGTGACATCACCACCAACATCGAGGACAGGCGTTGAAACCACCTTATAAATGTGTTCCCTTCCCGCACTATCGAGCTGGCTGATAACCATATCGCTGGCAATTCTGTTTTCGAATGTGAAGTCGCAGCGGCATCCCTCGCAGACTTTCACGCCACCATAGAATAATTCGTTGCACTGCCGGCCAATCGGCGAGCCCTCTCCATTACAGCGTTCGGCGAGTGTCTTGTTGGCCCAGACAACCTTGCGTTCACGATCGATGAGACAAATTTCCGCGCCGATGCTGCTGATGATATCATCGAGTTTTTGCTTCTCGATGCGGAGTTGTCCTTCCGAAATGGTCAACGCCTCGGTGCGGCGCTGCACCTCCTGCTGCAGCTCCTCATTCCAGCGTTTGAGCTTAGCCTGTGACTTGCCGAGCCGACGCGCCATCGTGTTGAAATGCCGCGAGAGGTCTTCAACCTCGTCGCGGGTTCTCACCTCGATCCTTTTGTCGAAATTGCCCCGGGCAATCATATCGGCCCCATCCGCGAGTTCGAGAATCGGCTGCACGAAATGGCGTGAGGCGGCCACGCCCACGAATGCCACTACCACAGCTATCACCAGGAGCAGAAGCATGAACGCGGCTTTCAGATGAAACACCGAAGCCAGAACTTCACGCCTTGGCACGGAAATGATCAGAATCCACGATTTGTCCGATTGGGCAGAAAGCGCAATTCTCGTGTGCGCCAGAATCGCATCCGGGGCGTCGGTGAGCTCATTTCCGCCGCTCAGAATCGCGTCGACAACAGTCCGGCTGTAGTCATCAGACAGACTGCGATTCCTAAAGTACTCGAGTGTTTTTGCGGCCACGGATTGGTAGAGATACAGTCCCCTTTCGTTGGTGAGAAACGAAGTCGCATCCGCGGGGATGCCCCCAATGATCTCGAAAATCGCGCGGGCGAAAATATTGATCACGACCAGGCCCAGCGTCTCGCCGCGTTCACCGGTTACAGGCGTCGCATATCGCACCACGGGGCGCAGCGGAATTTCCACGAGGCCGCGCTCAATGTTCAAATCCATCGGCGAAACGTAGATGTCGCCGGCGGCGCAGCGCAGCCCTTCGCGGACATAGTATCTGTCAATCTTGTTCTGCCGGTCCCCGCAGACAACCGGCGCCAGGCGGCGACCACTCCGGTTGATGCGTACCACTTCCTCTCCGGAGACGTCGATGTACCGAAGCTGGTAATAAGCAGGCTTTCCCCGCGCAAAACGGAGAAAATCCCGCTCAACCGCCATTCGCAGCCGCTCAAATCTCGTCGCATCTTTCTTGTCACGCGGTGTTTTCAGCGAGGCCAGCCGGCCTAACGTGTCGAAGGTCTTGAGATATTGCAGGTCGTACTGGACGTTGGTCAGAAACCGGGTGATGTCCTGCCCCGTCCGGTCGATTTGAAACTGGAGCTTCCGCAGTGCCTGTTCTTCGAGCGAAGCGCTCATAGACCAGACGCTGTACACGCCGTAAGCCAGCAGGGGCAGGACGCCGACCAGCAGGAAGGAAATGACGAGCTTT
>CAZTNL010000101.1:0-3896 GCA_964614885.1 uncultured Calditrichaceae bacterium
CGGCTGGTGATCAGAACGCTGATGATGCAACTGATCATGAGCGGCAGGATGATTCGGTAGTCGTTGGTCAGTTCGAAAATGATCAGGATGGCGGTGATCGGCGCGTGCATGGCGCCGGCGGCGACCGCGCCCATACCCACCAGCGCGTAGGCGCCGGAGCCGGCGCTGTAGGCCGGAAAAAGTGTGTGCACGATGGTGCCGACAAAGCCGCCTAGGGTAGCGCCGAGAAAAAGCGAAGGCGCAAAAATGCCGCCGGAGCCGCCGGAGCCAATGGTAATCGAGGTTGCGAGCGCCTTCAAGAAAACCAGGGCGAGAAGAAAATACCAAACCAGTTGCCCGTTCAGTGCCAGACTGATGGTGTCGTAGCCGACGCCGAAAATGTGGGGCAGACGAATGGCGATGGCGCCGATAATCAGGCCGCCGAGCACCGGTTTCAGCAACTCCGGAATCGGCAATTTCTCAAAAAGATCTTCTGTTTTGTAGAGAACATTTATGAAGGCGAGCGCCACAAACGCCGCCAGAATTCCCAGGATCACATACGGGATCATCTCGAAAACGCTGACCAGGTTGTAGTGCGGAATGTCGAAGGCGGAGAAATCCCCCAGAAAATGGCGGGAAACGACCGTCGCTGCTACCGAGGAGACGACGATGGGGCTGAACTGCGCGATGCCGAAATCGCTGAGAATGACCTCCATGGCGAAGAGCGCGCCCGCTATGGGAGCGTTGAAAGTTGCCGCGATGCCCGCGGCCGTGCCGCAGGCGACAAACGTGCGCAGCCGGGAGCCGGTCACTTTCAGCACCTGGCCGATGCTGGAGCCGATGGCGGAACCGATTTGCACGATCGGCCCTTCGCGACCGACCGATCCGCCGGAGCCGATGGAGACCGCCGACGCCAGCACCTTGGCGATCATGACGCGCGGCCGGATCGCGCCTCCGCGCAGCACGATCGATTCCATCACCTCGGGCACGCCGTGCCCTTTGGCCTCTCTGGCAAAGTAGAACACGATCGGGCCAACGATCAGGCCGCCGGCTGCCGGCGCCAGCAGCTTGACGTACCAGGGCAATTGCAAAGCGTAGTTTAGCGAGTATTGCCAGCTGCCGAAGAAGACGCCTTCAAAAAAACGGATGGCGAAGCGGAAGAAGATCGCTCCGAATCCTCCGAGAAGTCCAATGGCCACGGCGACGACGACCATGAACGTGTGTTCGGTCATGCGCACGCGGTGCAGCAGGTTGCCAATCATCCTGTGCCAGGAGCGCGGAATGGCCGGTGGCCGAAATCTTACAGACATTTTCTGCCGCTCCTCCGGGATACGAAATGGGCGGCTCGACGATTCACGGCAATTCGCTCATTCATGGATTTCTACAGGCGCCAGTTTGTGCGCTGCCAGTTTGCGATTGAGCTGTGCAACCTCGCCTGACTGCACGGCGAGCCATAGTTGTTCCGCTTTCTGTTGGCGCGCCTTCAGCTCCCCGAATGCATCGAGCATCTGTTGCGCGGGCATCCGGTCGGCGCTCATGACCACCACCAGAAGCGTCGAAAACCCACTGTCATTCAGGAAGGTATCCAGCGTGTCGAGCCGGAGCTGCACGGCGGCAAGCGCCGGCTTCAGGTCGGCGGCTGCCCTGGATTTCTCGAGCCGCAGGAGCTGGCTGCGCAGCGCACCGGCCTTCCTATCCAGCTCCGTTTGTTGTTTGATGGCATCCGAAATTTGCAGAGCGAGCCTGAGCTGGGACTGCAAAGCCTGCTGTGAAACCAAGACGCGCGGATCCATTTCCACCTGCATTCGCTGGGTGGCCGTTTTGCCGTCAACGGTCAGCCGGAGTTGGTATGTCCCCGGCAGAACGAGCGGCCCGCGGGGATCCTTGACGGTTCCCGGGCCGGCGTTGGCAGCCATGCTGTACTCGGCGTGTTTGGTGGGCGGAGATGGATAGTGCAGGTCCCAGACGAAGCGATTGTGTCCCTGTCGGGTTCCCAGCGGCTTGTCCTGTGGCAGCCAGGCGTTCATGAAATAGGGAGGCTTGCTGGGTGGAGCCAGCCTGTCGGTGCTCGTGAATTTTCGGATGAACTTGCCGTTCGTATCCAGAATTTCCAGCGTTACCGGGCCGGACGGCGATTTGTGCAAATGGTAGTCGATAACAGCCCCTGCCGGCGGATTCTCCCCGTGCGGAATCTCGGGCGGCAGCGGCGTGTCCGTATTGACGCTGTGCCGGATCCGAATGGCGCGTTCCGGTCGGAACAGGTGGACCGGCGCTTTGACGACCTCCGGGTTCAATTGCTGCAATGGCGTCAGGTCGTCGAGTATCCAGAATGCCCGGCCGTGCGTGCCGGCGATGAGGTCATCGCCGTGCATCGCCAGATCGCGGATCGAGACCACCGGCAGGTTGAGCTGCAGCGATTGCCAGTGCGCGCCGTCGTCGAAGGAGACATAGGCGCCGGTCTCGGTGCCGGCATAAAGCAGCCCCTTTTTCTTCGGGTCGGTTCGAACCACATGCACATAGGCAAACCGGTCGATGCCTTTGTCGATGCGCGTCCAGCTCCGGCCAAAATTCCGGGTCCGGTAAATGGCCGGAGCAAAGTCATCGACGCGGTGGCGGTCGATGGCAGCGTAGGCGACACCGGCGCTAAACGGCGCCGCCTCGATCAGGCTGATCTTGCTCCACGGCTCCAGCCCCGACGGGGTCACGTTTTGCCAGTGCTGGCCGCCGTCTCTTGTAATTTGAATCAGACCGTTGTCCGTGCCGACCCAGATCAGGCCGGCCTCGAGCGGTGAGGGCGCGATGGTGAAAATGACGCCCCAGCCGAGTTCGGTAGCGTTGGATACCGTCGGCTTCTTCTGAGAATGTTCCAGTTGTTTGTCGGCGCCGGTAAGGTCGGGACTTATCGCATCCCAGCGCAAACCGCCGTCGCTGGAACGCAGGAGCCTGTGCGAGCCGAGATAGAGGTCGGTCTGGTTGCGGGGATCGAAAACGATCGGCGGCGTCCAGCCGAAGCGGAATTTTCGCTCCGGGAAGGGGCGCGTGAATTCCTGCAGCGGCCACGCCGAAATGACCTGAAACTGCCCGGTGCGCCGGTCGAAGCGGTGCAGGTCGCCGTAGACGTTTGCGCCGTAAACGATATCCGGATTTTTCGGGTCGACCGCGATGTAGCCGCTTTCGCCGCCGCCCACCGAGTGCCAGTCCCGAAAGGTGATTTCGCCATAATCGCTGCGGCTGGTGATGGACACTGTGCCGGCATCCTGCTGCGATCCATAGACGCGGTAGGGAAACTGGTTATCCGTGGTGACATGGTAGAATTGCCCGGTTGGCTGGTTGTACCAACTGCTCCAGGTCCGGCCATTGTCGAGACTGACCGCCGTGCCCTGGTCGGCGGCGGTGATGATTCGCGCGCTGTTTTCCGGATCGACCCAGAGATAGTGATAGTCGTCGCCGCCGGGCGAACTTTTGATAACGGTAAAATGTTTTCCGCCGTCGGTGGAGCGCAGAAGCCCCTGGCTCGGAATGTAGACGATATCCGGGTTTTGCGGGTCGAGAAAGACGCGGCCGAAATACCACATGCGTTTGGTAATTCGCGGTTCGCCGTTGACGAACTCCCAGCTGGCGCCGCCGTCATCGGAGCGATAGAGACCGGGTTTGGCGGCGCTGATAATCGCAAAGATTTGCTTGCCGCCACTGCCGTGCGCGACGGCCAGACCGATGCGGCCGTATGGCGGTTTCGGCAGGCCATTTCCTGTGATCTCCTTCCAGGTTCTGCCGTTGTCGGTTGATTTGTACAAACCGCTGCCCGGTCCCTCTTCCGGCGCGTACTGGTCCCACGGCATCCGGCGCATCTGCCAGGTCGTGGCGTAGACGACATCCGGATTCTGCGGATCCCAGGCCAAATCGACCGCGCCCGTTTC
>CAZTNL010000101.1:3996-8101 GCA_964614885.1 uncultured Calditrichaceae bacterium
CCGATGGACGGGCTCACCTGGCCGTCGGATATCTGCTCCCAAGTATGCCCCGCATTGACCGTCTTCCAGATGCCGCCGTCCACAGCGCCGAAGAAAAAGGTGCTGGCATTGCCCGGAATTCCGCAGGCTGCGAGCGCCCGGCCGGCGCGAAACGGGCCGATATTGCGCCAGCGCATTTGCGAGTAAGCGGTTTCGGGAATCGTCTGCGCCAGGCTTGTTCCCGCCAGCAGGAGCACCACGACGATAAGCCCCAGAGCGGTCAATAGGCCCGATTTTTTGTATTCATTAGGAAGGTTCATTCTGTTCCTCTCCAAGTTCGAAATAGGTCAGCCAGGGTGGGTAAGCTTTTCTAAAATAGTCAATTTGTTCTAGTAGTCAAGCATTTTAGGCGTCGCCGCCAGGTCGTTTTGTTGCGATGTTGCGGCCGTCTCATTGACTTAATTGAATATTTTTCTACCTTAACAGCGCGTAATGTTCCTGCCGGATGCGCGATCGCGGCTTTACTCCGAAAAGGTATAGAAAGTGAATGAAAACTGCCTGTCCATCAAAGTGCCGGAGACGTTCGACTTCCGCCAGTCGCTCGTCTATCTTGCGCGTTCTCTGCAGGAGCCGCTGCACGCCGTCGATGGAAGCCGCGTCCGCAAGCTGATACGCGCCGGCGATCGGGATATTCTGTTCGAGCTGGAGCAGCCGGTTCCCGGCACTTTGCGCATCCGCTGCCTCAACGGCGGGGTCCGGCAGGAGCAGGAACGGGCGCTCGTGGGCTACGTCCGCGAATGGCTGGATCTCGACCGCGATTTGGAGGGCTTGCACCGGCTGGCGCCGCGGGATCCTGTCGTGCAGTCTCTGCTGCAAGGCTATCCCGGATTGCGTCTGGTTCGCATCCACGACCTCTTCCAGGCGCTGTGCTGGGCCATCCTGGGGCAGCAGGTCAACATTGCTTTTGCCTACACGCTCTATCGCCGGGTCGTCGAAGCATACGGCCGGTCCGAAATGTATGACGGCAGGCATTACTGGCTTTTTCCGCAGGCGCAGACGGTCGCTGGCCTGGCGCCGGCCGACCTGCGGCCGCTGCAACTGACCGGCAGAAAAGCGCAATACCTGATCGGGGTCGCGCAGGCGATCGCAAGCGCAAGGCTCGACAAGGAGCAGTTGCTCGGATATGGTGATTTTGCGCTGGCGCGGGAACGGCTTCTGCAAATCCGCGGCGTCGGGCCGTGGACGGCCAGCTACGTGCTTCTGCGCTGCCTCGGCGATGTCGACGCTTTTCCGATGGCGGACGTCGGCCTGCACAACGCAATTCGGCAACTTTTGGGGCGGCCACAAAAACCGGATATTTACGAAATAAAGGCGCTCGCCGGAAACTGGAACGGCTGGCGCGGCTATATCGCTTTTTACCTGTACAGGTCCCTCTTATGAATGAAATCGACGAAACCTACTACAAATCCGATATCGGATTCTTGAGAATATCGGGCACAGACGAGGGCATTCAAAGCGTCGAGTTCACCGAGCTGACTGTCGCGCCGCACACCGCGCGCGCCGATTGCCTGGTCGCCTGCTGCCGGCAGCTCGATGAATATTTCGCCGGCGAGCGTACGGTCTTCGACCTGCGCCTGGCACCCCGGGGCACCGCGTTTCAGCGCTCGGTGTGGCAGCAGTTGCTCGAGATCCCCTATGGCACAACCAGCACGTACATGAACGTCGCGCGGGCTTTGGGCAGGGAGAAAGCCGTGCGTGCGGTCGGCGCAGCGAACGGCCGCAACCCGATTCCGATCATCATTCCCTGCCACCGCGTCATCGGCAGCAACGGCGCGCTGGTCGGATTTGGCGGCGGTATTTGGCGAAAGGAATTTCTCCTGCGGCACGAGGGGTTGGTACTCGTTTGAACGGTTGCTGAATTTTCACTTTTTTTACTCAGATTTTCTTGTATATTCAAGCCATGAAAACTAAAACGAAAAAGACCGACAGCGAGTGGAAGGAGGCCCTCACGCCGGATCAGTACGAAGTCACCCGGCATAAGGGGACCGAGCGCGCTTTCAGCGGCAAGTATCACGATTGTCACGATCAGGGAACTTATCTCTGCGTCTGTTGCGGTGCACCCCTGTTTACTTCCGAAAAGAAATACGATTCGGGCTCGGGCTGGCCGAGTTTTACCGCGCCCGTCAGCGCCGAAAGCGTCCGGCAGGAATCCGATGCCAGCCATTCTATGGTACGCACCGAAGTTCTTTGCAGCAAGTGCGACGCCCATCTCGGCCACGTTTTCGACGACGGTCCCACACCCGAGGGCAAGCGTTTCTGTATCAATTCGGCCGCACTGTCGCTGAAAAAAGAATGACCTTTGGCTGCGCTTGACCGTATCTTCGGACGCAGCTGCCCGTTGCAATCTGCTGTACACAAAATCTGACGCCTCTCGCGTGGCTTGCGCCGCTGCGGTGGTGGCCTCACGTCCAGGCCGGACAGGATTGGGTACACGCGGCCGCCGGGCGGTGAGGTTTTAGAGACTGAAAGTCAGTTCGCTGTCTTGTAGGCAGACTCTGTTTCGACAGGATTCACAGACTATCCTGAAATTCTGTCATTCTGTGCGTAAAACGCTTCGCGCCGGCTTCGCCGGGTTTAGAAAGAGCAAGGAAAGAGGTGTGAGAATGCATATCCCGCAACCGGGAGCGCAGCTTCCGACACACCGTTCGCGTTGGGCGAGAAAACTCGGTGCGCTGGTCCTGAAGCTGAGCGGCTGGGAGTTTGTCGGTGAGTTGCCCGATTGCCCTAAGCTGGTCATGATCGGTGCGCCCCACACCTCGAATTGGGACGCGCTCTACGGCTTCGCCGCGCTGCTGGCCACCGGACTCAGAATAAGTTGGCTGGGAAAGCATACGCTCTTCAGGTGGCCGCTGCGCAAACTGATCATGGCGCTAGGCGGCATTCCCATCGAACGCAGCGCGCGCCACGGGCTCGTCGAGCAGATCGTGGCCGAGTTCGAACGTCGCGACCAGTTAGTGCTGGTGCTGACGCCTGAGGGCACGCGAAAACGCGTCGAAAAGTGGAAAACCGGCTTCCATGCGATCGCCAGGCAGGCGGGGGCACCGATATTGCTCGGCTACCTCGACTACGGGAACAGGCGCATCGGCTTTGGCCCCGCGATCGAGCTGTCCGGTGATATGGAGAAAGACATGGGTCGGATCGAGGATTTCTACCGCTCCATCACGGGCAAGCGGCCGGAGATGTTTAATCCCAGTATTCGCGGCCAGGGATGATTCTTGTTTGTAAACCGGTTTGTAAACAGTATGTATGCCGTCCTGGCGCCAAATCTGCCGGGTCGGTCGCAATAATCAGGAACATTGTCAGGTTGCTGCGCGTTTCGATGATTTCGCCGCGCCGCGCGTTAACCGCGTTATGAATGTGACTCAGGGCAACATCTTTGCGGACGTTCCCAAAGGGGCGCCTGAGGAGGTCTTCGAGACATTGCTGGCAAACGATTTCTTCAAGCTGGAGCGAATCGTTTCCAACGGCCAGGAGAGCCCTTCCGGCGAGTGGTATGACCAGGAGCATGAGGAGTGGGTCTTGCTTCTGGAGGGGGCGGCCGGGCTGGTCTTCGACGGGGAGTTGCCAGCCATCGAACTGCACCGCGGCGACTATGTAAGGATTCCGGCTCACTGCCGCCATCGTGTGCAGTGGACGAGTCAGGAAGAGCCGACCATTTGGCTGACGCTTCATTTTCAGGAAGGAGGGGTTCATGCTGCACATCCTGAACGGCGATAGCACGGCCCGTGTTTTCCAGGAAAGCGACCTCGCGGGCGAGGTGCTCGTCTGGCGCGAGGCGCTGGTCATGGGGCCTTGTCCGGCGGATCTTTCCCCGGACGAATGGATGCAGACCCGCGCCAGACATCTTTCAGAAACCTACGATGCCAGCCCGGAGGTCTGCCTCGGCGAACTGAAACGGCAGCGCGAAGCCCTGGAGGCGGCGCACTCCCAACAGGAAGTTGTGCTCTGGTTCGAGAAGGACCTGTTTTGTCTGGCCAACCTGTTTTGCGTGCTCAACGGTCTGGGCGGGCAAGAGGCCGACGGATTGAAAATATCCCTCGCCGGCATCGAGCCTCTTCCCGGGTCC
>CAZTNL010000102.1:0-8098 GCA_964614885.1 uncultured Calditrichaceae bacterium
ACGGGAATCCAATAATCAGGCGGTCCAGGAATGGGAACCTTAGTTCCTGGCTCAGCAGCATCAATTTGCGCCCCCAGATACGCCATCTCGGGTACAGCCGCAGGTCCCAGCTGCCGCCCATGAAATAGCGGAACGACTCCTTGCCAAGGTTGAACTGCCCGGTTGCCCGCAAGGCGTAGGCGCTGCGCCGGCCCAGGCGAAAATAGTGTCGATAGTCCCCGCTCAGCGTGAAGAAACTCACGTCGTTGTGCTGAACATCGAGCGTATGCCCGACCGTCAAATTGAAGCGCTCGCCATCGATCGGGCCGGTGACACCCCAGAGCGAATTATCCTTGACATACGACAGGGTGTTGGTCACGACGATGCCGTTGACGGTTTCGCCGCGAAAATCGTAGTCGCGGCGCTCGTGGCGCACATTCATCGACCCTTCGATACGGTTAAACTTGGAAAACGGGTAACTGGCCGAAACAAAGCCGCCAGTTCGGGTCTGGTCGAAAAAGTTATCGACGAGGTCGAAGAAACGGCCGGCGATGCGGTAGCCACCAATGGCATAGTTGACGCGGTTCGACAGGTCGACCCGCGTCACCGCAAAATTCCAGCTATTGAGAAACTCACCCCGGGTCTGCGCGTTGTTGTAAACCAGAAAGTAATATCGCTGGTTGCCGAGCACATCGCTCACAGACAACTGCACTCCGCCGTTGGTACCAAATACCGGATCGTGCGCGATGGCGCTTTGAGCGACATCCAGCTCAAACTTGCGTTTGTAACGAATTGAGCTGGTCTCGATCTTCCCCGCAAGTTTTGCGGCCGTCCACGAGTCACGCGTGACGAGATGATCGTTTTCAACAAACTCGGCATCGGCGAAACGCTTCCGCACGCTGTCAATCTCGTTGATTTGAAACGTGAAGTTCTGGAAAGCGCTGAAGAGCAGCTTATCGTCATCCACCCATTCGGGATCCTGAGCGCCCGTGGTAAAGTGGGTGATCTGCCGGACGCGGTCTTCCGGCTGAAGCGCCGAAGGCAGAGTGTGCTCGCGCAGCACGTCGGCCGGATTACTGCCGGGTCTGGAGGCCTCAGGGAGGGCGCCTGTAGGCTCCTGGCTGGCGAGGGCCGCAGCAAAGACGTCATCCCGCGGCCCCGCAGGATTCTCTGGAGCCTGGTTGCCGATAACCCATATATTAAACGCCCCATCCCGATCAGAGGTAAATGCGATCTTTTGGCCATCCGGCGACCAGGCTGGCGCATAGTCGTTGAATGGTCCCTGGGTCAGATGCAGGATTTGACCGGTGCGCAGGTCGTAGGCGAAAAGATTGTTGTATCCGTCTTTGCCCTGGTAGGATCTGTCCGAGGAAAAGGCGATACGCTGGCCGTCAGGCGACCAGTCGGGGTCGCGGTCATTATAGAAATCGTTGGTTAACCGGGTCAGTTCGCCACTCGCAACCTGCAAGGTATACAGGTCGCGAAGCCCCGCAAAACTGATGCCTGAGAACACGATCTGCTCTCCCTGCGGGTCCCACGCCGGCGAAGAAAGTGACACGAGATCGGGAAAGTCGAATTTGTGCAGGATCTGCCTCTTGTCGAGGTCGAAAACATAGAGGGCGTCGCGCGGGCCGCTTCTTGAAACGAACGTCAGTTGCCGCGCCGCATTCACGTCGATTTTGCTGCGCAGCAGGTAGAAAGTCTCGAAGTCGGGCGTACGCTCGCCCTTGACCACTGTCTCCAGCTCATTCGCCGGCCCGTTCAGCGGCTTCGCATAAATATTGGAATAGCCGATGCGGTTCGACGTGAACGCGACCCACCGCTTCCCGTCCCGGGTAAATACGGCAGGTTTGGTATTTACACCTTTGGTTGTGACCCGGCGCGCGATCATATTCGGTGCGTCGCTGTCCTCGAGCAACGGGTATTTTTTCTTCTTGAGATCGTAGATCCACTTCTCATCGAATTCTTTGTAGTTGAGCCCGATCGTCAGCTTCATGACGTCGGAAAAGCTGCTCTCCTTCCAGCTGTTTTCGATGAGCTGCAGCAGTTTCTCTTCCCCGTACTCTTCCGAGATATAGCGGCAAATGGCCTGCCCTTCCTTGTACATCAGAAAGGTGCCGTAAATTCGATCCATCTGGGAGACGGGTACGAGGTAACCGCTGAGAACGGCATCGCGGATAAACATTTCTGATTCGGAATTCCAGCCGATAGACCAGTAGTCGGCGATGCCCTCTGTGAACCACAGAGGCAAGCCAGCATTGGTCGTGCGCCTATGCGACCGGAGTATCTGGTTCATTCTGCTTCGGGTGAACACGTGCACCATTTCGTGGTTGATCACCCTCTTGAAAGCGTGAATCGACCCGGTTGCCGGAATGACCACGCGCCATTTGATAAATTCGAAGAAGCCGCCTACGCCCTCCGGCAGGAAGCCAGGCGTGGTGTTTGTCTGCTGGAAGTGCGCGTGATTGGAATAAAAAATGAGCGGGATACGATTGACGATCGTGTTGTTGGTGACGCCTTCAAGGCGCGAAAAAGCCGACTCGGCGAACGCCGCGCCAATTTCGGCGAGGTCTTTCATCTCCGAATAAAAATAGACATCGAAATGCTCTGTCCGCAAGATGTGCCAATCGAAATGGTCGTACTGGATCTTGTTCCGGCCGAAGTAGTACTGGGCCTGGACAAAACCAGGACGCAACAGACTGAAAAGGATGGACAGAACTATGAAACGAAGGATGTTTCCGGCTCTCATAATGACTGCGACCGCACGCTGCGCCTTAGGACTGGGCAAAGCCTGAAAGACAGCGTTGCAACTCTCGGGAATAGTGTGATTGTGTCTGCGCCTGACGTACAAACACTACAAAGGAATTTCGGAAATATTCCAACATGGACTGTCTGGCCTGACTAATCTACGACATCTGAGGATAATTTTGCTATCTAGTTAATATAATTTAACATAAATGGGGTGCATGGCAAGTTAATTTTTACCCGAAATTGTCGATATCCTTCGCAGGATGCCAACTCCAACCGACAACAATGCATATAAGGTTCTAAACAGCTCCGCGCCCGCAGGTTCCACAGGGTGCGAAGCTGATCAGATCAAGAACCTTATCGGGTTCAATCGCTCGTTGCGCCGGCGTGTATATCGCCTGCACAACCTCGTCGAGGTCTCCTTTCAGATGAACGCCGCCATGGAAGAGTCGCAAATCATCAACACCTACCTTCTGAATCTCTTCGGCCTCATCAGCACCCGCAGCATTCTGATCCTGGCCGGGAAAACACCTCTCTCAAAAAAATTCACGCCGGTCTACTTTCAGGGCCTCGGAGCAGATGAAGCGAACAGAATGAGCATCCGCAGCTCCGACCCCATCTTCAGGATACTCGGCCTGCACAACAACTGCCTCGCCATCAGCAAACACACCCATCTGCTCGACACCTCTCCGTACCTGCGTACGGTCGCCGAGCTCGACGGCCAACTGCTGTCGCCGCTGGTGCACAGGGAACACCAGTTCGGCATGGTCATCGTCGGCAATCGCCACAATCAGACGCCTTACACCACTGCCGAAATAGAAATTTTCGCTCTTCTGACCAACTTTCTGGCCGTGGCGCTTAGCAATGCCCGCATGTACAAGGAGATGGAGCGCATCTCGCTCACAGATCCGCTCACCGGTCTCTTCAACCGGCGCTACTTTGAAAATTATCTGCAAACCGAGATCGCACGGGCACGCAGGTTCAACCATCCTCTGTCGCTGGTCATGCTGGACGTCGACCATTTCAAAAACTACAACGACCAGCTCGGTCATCTCAACGGAGACCGTCTGTTGAGAAATCTGGCCGGCGTGCTGAACAAGACCGTGCGCAATACCGACAGCGTAGCGCGCTACGGTGGGGAAGAGTTCTGCGTCATCCTGCCGGAAGTCTCCAAAGAGGGCGCGCACCTCTTTTCCGAAAGACTGCGCAATACCATCTTCTCACATCCGTTCAAGAAAAGAGAAGTGCAGCCTAACGGCCACGTTTCGGTAAGTCTGGGAGCGGCAACCTTTCCCATGGATGCGCAAATGACCAAGGAACTGGTCGAAAAAGCCGACATAGCCATGTACAAGGCCAAGAAAAAGGGAAGAAATAGGGTCGCTCTATTCGACGAACGATAGAGAGACTCCCAATCTACAAACCAGGGACGGTGTCATGAAATACAAAAAAGCTATCGGAATCGGCATTCTGTTCGGCATGCTCATATCGGTCGTTACGGAGACGACAAAAGTTACCGACGTCCTCGCCAACTCCGAGCAACTCTACGCGAAAATAAAAATCCTGACCTCGGTCCTGGAAACGATTCAGCGCGCCTACGTCGAAGAACGCGACCCGGATGAACTGGTAGAAGATGCTCTCAAAGGGGTCATTTCCAACCTCGACCCGCACACCGTCTTCCTGCCCGCCGACGACTTCAGAAGCTGGAGCCAGAGTTTTGAAGGATACACCGGTATCGGCATCTCGTTCGAAGTGTTCCGCGGCAAGGTGACCGTCATGTCGGTCATGGAAAACTCCCCGGCCTCCGATGCGGGGATACGTACCGGCGACCGCATCACACAGATCGACGGCGTCTCGGCCATCGGCATGGCGCAAGAAGATGTCACGCAGAAACTGGCCGGAACCATCGGCGAAAGCGTACGTCTCAGGATCTCCGGACCCCGCTGGCCGGCCGGGCGCGACTTTCGCCTGATGCGGGAGCGCATCGTCCTCAACAGCGTTCCGTTCGCGCTGATGCTGCGGCCTGCCGTTGGCTACGTCAAGATTGACCGCTTTACATCGACGACCTCGCGCGAACTCGACGAAGCTCTCGACTCGCTCGAAAAGCAGGGAATGAAAAACCTGGTGCTCGACCTGCGCGGCAACGGCGGCGGGTACCTCAACGCTGCGGTTGAGGTCGCCGACAAGTTCATCCCTCGCGGCAACATCATCGTTTCGACGCGCGGGCGGCTCGCGAGCTCGTTTCAGGAGTTCTACTCGACCGAGGAGCGGACCCACAAACTCTGCCCGCTGATCGTCCTGATAGACCACGGATCCGCGAGCGCTTCCGAGATAGTCGCCGGCGCCATTCAGGATTTGGATCGCGGCCTGATCGCGGGAAAAACCAGTTTCGGCAAAGGGCTGGTTCAAAGCCAGTACCGTTTTCCGGATGGCTCCGCGCTGTTGATCACTACTGCGAGATATTACACGCCCAGCGGCCGTCCCATTCAGAGAAACTTCTTCGACAAGTCCAAAGACGAGTATTATCGCGATGCCTACGTCGAAGACGCCGAAGCGCTTGCGAAAGCCATACAGGGACAGCCGTACAAGACGAGCCTCGGACGGACGGTCTATTCCGGCGACGGCATCAAACCGGATGTTTGGGTTGAAACCGATGACAACATCCTTTCGGACGAACTCCGGCAAATATATTTCTCAAAAAAGCGATTGTTTTACAGTTTTGCCGAGGATATGGCGAAGACATACCCGAGAATCAAGCGAAATCAGGCGCGATTCCTGCGCACTTACCGGGTCACGGACAAAATCTACTCCAAATTCATCGACTTCGTTGCCGCCAACGAACCAGCCTTCTCTAAAGCGAGCTTCGATACGCCGCACAATCGCGCGGACACTAAGTTCTTGCTGAAACGCGAAATGGCCTACCTGTTCTGGGGACAAAACGCCCGCTTCAAGGTCAACCTGAAGCGCGACCGGCAACTAAATGTCGCATTGCGGCATCTGCAGGACGCTAATAAGCTGCTTTCCATGAACCGGTAAGCCCCCACCAGGCAAACACTGCGGTCAAGATTGGCAGGAAATACCAATTCGTAAGAATGTACGTTTTTTGACTTGATTCTTATTGTTCATTAATCGTATATTCCCGTCAATGTGTGTTCTCGTGGGATAAACGGTGATGTTGAAACACACGTTGTCAAGAGGTTAGTGTGCTCAAAGCGCCTGGGTGGTGTCATGAACATGAATCGTAGGCGGCGACCGACTGCAGGTCCAAACGATTTCCGGCTGGGTTTAGCCCTTCCTAAACACTCTCTTCCCCAGCCATCCATCCAGAAATTAACAGATTTGGTCAACCAGGCGTCCCCCCCTGCCACAGGCAGGAGGGCGCTGATCGCACTTTACTGTATTTGCTCATAAACCCGGCACAACAGCCAGGCTGTGCAAACGTTCACGTGAGGCTGCATTACCCCGGAGGGCCGTACGCAACATTCCTGCAGCACCACAAAAAATAAGGATTGCAACAAAATGTTTACGAAGCAGCCATTCTCAGAGGTAACCCACGAACAGTTCACCGGAAACAGTCCCGAAGCAAAACGCATCAACCGGGCTATCCGCAAGTTCGCCAAGACAGAGAGCAACATTATGATAGTCGGCGATACGGGCACGGGCAAGGAGTACACAGCGCGAACGATCCACGCGTTGAGCCGCCGCAGAGGGCGCCCGTTCGTCGTGCTCAATTGCTCGGCCGTAGGCTACTCGCTCGACAGGCACGACATTCTGGGCGCTGAAGTCGAAGAGTCTGGCACCATTCAGCGCACTATCGGTATTCTCGAAAAGGCCAACCGCGGCACCCTCTTCCTCGACAACGTCGGCGATCTGCCGGAAGACATGCAGTTTGAGCTATTGCAGATTATCCGCGAGGAGAAGCTTCGACGGATCGGCGGGGAGGACAACATCGCCATCGATGTCCGCATCATCTCGAGCGCATCGCCGGACGTCGAGACGAAAATGACAGCGGGCACGTTCCGGAAGGATCTGTTCTATCTGCTGAAATCGCTCTCGATTCACATACCGTCGCTGAAGGAGAGAAAGCAGGATATTCCCGAGCTGTTCATCTGTTTTCTGAAAAGCTATTGCCGCGAAAACGAAATCGAGATACCGGCGGTGCCGGCCGAAATGTTCGAATCCATTCTGGAATACGACTGGAAAGGCAACGTGCGGGAACTAAAAAATTGTGTTGAGAATCTGGTCATGATGTCTTCGGAGGGCGAGCTGTCAACCGAATTCCTGCCGTTCGAGATCAAGCGTCACCCGCTCGATTTTCTCGAAGTAAGGAACCTGAAAGGGGTCATCACCGAAGTGGAAACCTACCTCATCAAAAAGGCGCTTGGAAAATACGCCGGAAACCAGGTGAAAGCCGCCCGGCTCCTCGGCATCCCGGAAGCGACATTGCGCTTTAAGATGAAGAAGTACGCGATTCCTAAGGACTGACTTGAGAGAACCTGCTGGCTGGTGGGTGGCGCAACAGGGTTAGTCGACGGAGATCTCCTCTACCCTGCCCTGAGCATCGCCCACCAGCACCAGATCGCTCAACCCGACGAAGAGCCCATTTTCTACCACCCCGGGAATGGCGTTAATCTCCAGAACCAACGTCTCCGCATCTTCAATCTTCCCAAAACAACAGTCCAGAATGTAATTCTGATTATCGGTCAGGAACGGGTGCTCCCCCTGACGGCGAAGCGTCACCTGGCAGCCCATGCTTTCAAGAACGCCACTGACGAACAGGTAACCGAAAGGCAGAACTTCCACAGGCAGGGGAAACGCACCGAGCTGTCCCACCTGCTTCGAAGCGTCGATCACGATAATTTCCCGGTCGCTCGCCGCTGCCACGATCTTTTCCCGGGTAAGCGCCCCTCCTCCCCCTTTGATGAGATTGCCGCTGCCGTCTACCTCGTCGGCGCCATCGATCGTCATGTCGACCCGGGAAAACTCAGCCAACAATGGAATATCATGTTCGCGCGCGTGCTTTTCGGTTTCTATCGACGTCGCTACAGCCTGGACCCGCATGCCTTCGGCCACCAGCTCGCCGAGCCGAACGATGGCATAGAAAGCGGTGGAACCGGTGCCGAGGCCCACAATCATATTGTCCCGAACAAACGAAACCGCATGCCTGGCGGCAGCCTGCTTGGCTACATCTTTTGCTTGCATCTTTTTACTCCGACGATTGGAAGAAATCAGTCAAATTGGGGGAAATCAGGGATCATGGGCGGTAGACGCTTAACCTGATTAGTTCACAAATGTTGTCACGGAGCCACAGAAGGCAAGGAGAAACAAGAACTTAGAGAAACTGTTCCCCGCAAAATATAATTTCGAGAAATCA
>CAZTNL010000103.1:0-8092 GCA_964614885.1 uncultured Calditrichaceae bacterium
GCAGAAGCTCAGGGGCAACTCCGGCCGCCAGCAGCTCTTCATCTGAGAAAAAGGTGATCGACTCGACGCCGCTTCGCAGATTGCGCCAGAATTGTTCGATATCCCTGGCTCCTGGAAAACGGCCGGCCATGCCGACCACCGCGATGCTGTCGAGAATTTCATAAGGCTCGGTATTACTCATTCAGATATGTCTCTGTTTCCCGGTTTTGTCGTGAAGCCGTCATTTCGATATCCAACATGGTTACCGTTATCGTCATCGTCCGCCCCGGCCGCCTGCACGCGACGCTCGGCGCCGCTGCATCGCCGTGCGCCGCTGGCTGCCCCGATCCTGACTCTCCCGCGCAGCATCCGCAGACGTTACATCGCCGTCCATGAATCTTGCCAGCGACCCCACAGTCGGATATTTAAACAGGTCGACCATGGCCAGTTTGCCATCGAATGCGGGCTTCAGCCTCCCGTGCACCTGCATCAAATGCAGCGAATGGCCGCCAAGGTCGAAAAAGTTGTCGTGCAAGCCGACCTTGTCCAGATTCAGCACATCCCGCCAGACCGAGGCGATTTTCTGCTCAACGGGCGTTGCAGGCGCTACATAATCAGTGGTCAGTTCCGGACGCGCACCCTCGAAAGAAGGCAGCGCCCGGCGGTCGACCTTTCCGTTGGCCGTAAGAGGAAACGCATCCATCGCAACGAACGCAGACGGCACCATATAATCAGGCAGGTGCTCGCGCAGAAAACCGCGAAGCGACTGTGTGTCTGGCACGGCCGGAACGGCGCTCACGAAATACGCCACCAGTTTCTTGTCACCACCGCTGTCCCCCGAAGCCGCAACCAGGCAGTCGCGCACGGAGGGATGGCGGCTCAGGGCCGTTTCGATTTCCCCAAGTTCAATGCGGTAGCCGCGCACCTTAACCTGGTGATCCTTTCTGCCCAGAAATTCGATATTGCCGTCCGCCAGATAGCGCGCCAGGTCGCCCGTGCAGTACAAACGCTCCCCCGGCGACTGGCTAAACGGATTTGGCAGAAAACGCTCCGCGGTCAAAGCGGGCCGGTTCTGATAGTCGCGAGCCAAACCATCGCCCGCAACATACAGCATGCCGGGAACCCCCACCGGAACGGGTTGCATGGCGTGGTCCAGAATGTAGGCACGGGTGTTCGAGATCGGACGGCCCACCGGTACAGAAGCGCCGAGATTGCCGGGTTCGGAAACCGCGTAGCAGCAAGAAAAGGTCGTGTTCTCGGTTGGGCCGTAGCCGTTGATGATGGTGCAGTCCTTCAAAGCCTCTGCGGCCGTCCGGACGTGTGTTACTGACAAGACGTCTCCGCCCGCAAGCAGTTGACGCACCGGACTCAGACCTTCGAGGTTGTGTTGCACCATTTCATGAAAAAGCCCGGCGGTCAGCCAGACCGTGCTCACCCCTTCCCGCAGAATGATCTCGCCCAGCGCTTCCAGAGAAGGCCTCTCGGCCGGATAGATCACCAGCCGCGAGCCATTCAAAAGACTTCCCCAGATTTCGAAGGTCGCGGCATCGAAAGAAATCGGCGCAAACTGCAGGAATGTTTCTGCGGGGCCAAAGGTCGCGTAGTCGCTTTCCTTAACCAGACGAACGACGGCACGGTGCGGAACGCTTGTGCCCTTTGGTCGGCCGGTCGAACCGGATGTGTACATGACATATGCGAGATTCTCGGGAGCAACGTCTGTTTCCGGCAGTTCTGCGCTCTCGCGGGCGACCAGCTCCCAATCGGCATCCAGGCGCACGAGCCGGGCTGCGTGCTGCGGTAAACGCTCCGTAAGGCCAGCGGATGTCAGCAGAATCGGGGCTTGCGTGTCCTCCAGCATAAACGCCAGACGTTCCTCGGGATAGTCCGGATCGAGGGGAACGTAAGCTGCGCCGGCCTTCAGAATGCCGAGAATGCCCACGATCAGTTCCAGGGAGCGCTGCAGACAAACAGCCACCCTCACCTCCCGCCCGGCGTCATGGCGCCGCAGATAGTTTGCAAGCTGCGAGCTGCGCCTGTCCAACTCCTCATAGGTGAGCGTCTCGCCGGCAAATGACAGCGCCGGCGCCTGCGGTGTGGCCGACGCCTGGGCACTAAACAGCTCGTGGATACATTTCCCGCTGGGGTAGTTGCTCCTGGTGTCGTTCCAGGTGACGAGCAGTTGCTCGCGTTCCGTTGGCGACAGAATCTGCAACTCCTGCAAGCGTGCCTCGGGCGCTTCGACCATACCTTCGATCAAAGCGCGCCAATGTTCGAGCATGCGGGCCATCGTCGCGGTGTCGAAGCGGCTGCGCCGGCTCACGAGGCGAAGGTGCAACTGTTCTCCCGGCTCTACCAGAGCAACCAACGGATAGTTCACGCGCTCGAACCAGCGCACATTATCGATTTTCAGCGCTCCGCCCATCTCTTCGAGCGGCGTGTCTTTGTGGTAGTTCTCGAACATCAAAATGCTATCGAAAAGCGACACCCCGCCAGCAACGTCGCTCCAGCCCTGCACTTCCGCCAGCGGACTGAACTGATATTCCAACATTTCCGCTTGCTCCGCCTGCAGTGTCTGTAGCCACGAGGAGACCCGCAGGCGCGGCAGAGGCCGTGCTCGCACCGGCAGCGTGTTGATGAAAAGGCCGACCATTTCTTCAACCCCGCTCAGTGAAGCCGGTCGACCGGAAACAATGGTACCGAACACGACGTCCGGTTCGCTGCTGTAACGGCTTAGAAGCAGCGCCCAGGCCGCCTGGATAAGCGTGCTCAGCGTAATGCGTTGGGAACGGCAAAACCGGTCAAGCGCAGCCATCGTCTCTGCTGGCAAAGTCAGGGAATTTTTCTCGTACTCCTCCCCCATCACCTCGTCCCGGGTCTCAGGGTCGGAAGGAGCGATGTCGATCAGCGGGGTTGGCGCGCTAAATCCGCTCAGCCTGCGACGCCAAAACATCTCGGCCAGGCGCATGTCCTGCCGTTTAAGCCAGGCGATGTAGTCGCGGTACGGGCGCCGCGTTCGCAATGCCGGCGCCTGGCCTTCAGCCAGCAGCGCATAGGCGTCGAACACATCTTTAAGAATCTGGAACATGCCCCAGCCGTCCATCAGAATATGATGAAAGCTCCAGAGGAACTCGCGGCTGTCATCACCGGTGCGAAAGAGCTTGAGTCGCATGAGCGGCGCCCGGTTGAGCTCGAAACCGCGTTCCAAATCCTGCCGCTGCGCAAGCAGCAGCCGTTCCTCCTGCTCCGGGCCGGTCAGGCCACGCCAATCCACGCTCTCGTATGGCACAGCGACGCTTTTTTCAACAACCTGTACCGGAGCCTTCACATTTTCCCAGACGAAAAACGTGCGCAGGATCGCGTGCTGCTCCACTGCCATCTCCCAGGCTCGCTTGAAGGCCGGCTCGTCAAAGCTGCCCTGCAGCGTCGCGAGCATCTGGTTGAAATAGACCTGCGAGCTGCTCTCCGACAGACTGTGATAGAGCAAACCTTCCTGCAGTGGCGAAAGCGGATAATAATCGGCGACGTTCTCCAGCCCCATATCAGCGCTCGCTCCGGGTTTTTTCGATCGCGGCCGCGATCTCACGCAGGTCTGAATCCTGCCAGTGAAAGTCGGCAAAATCGTGCCCGTCTTCAGGTGCGGCAGCCCGGGCCTTGCAATGCTCGATGAGCTGTTGCAGCGCTGAACGAAACGCCTCAGCAAGCCCCGCGATAGTTTCGTGTTTGTGAAGATTTGCGCTATAAGCCCATTCCATCTGCAAACGGCCACCGACGACGCTGCCTACGACTTCCAGGACATGGCTGCGGGCAGCCTCCGGGTGAAAATCGCTGTCGCTGACATCCCCGGCAAATTCGAGCGGGTGTTTCTCTCCAAGAACCTGATCAAATTGGCCGAGGTAGTTGAAATTGATCTGTGGCCTCGGCAGGGCCCGCATCCGTGCGGCTACGTTTCCGGCGCGACTCAGGTAGCGCAACAGGCCGTACCCAAAGCCGTGATTCGGCACGCTCCGCAGGCGCTTTTTCGTTTCGAGCAAATTCGTTCCGGGATCGGAATCCGACGAACAGGAAAGCTGAACCGGGTGGAAGATGGTGAACCAGCCGACCGTACGGGACAAATCGACATCCTCGAAAAGGTCCTCGCGGCCATGGCCTTCCAGGTCGATGACATGGCGAGCTTCCCCGGTCCAACCGGACAGGGCCTGGCCCAGGGCCGTAAGCAGCACATCGTTGATCTGCGTGTTGTACGCCTGCGGAATCTCATGCAGAAGCTCCCGGGTCTCGGACTCCGTCAGCTCCTCGGTCAGTTTGCGGATCGAAGCTTCATTGTTCGCAGCCACGCCATCCGGAAAATCCAGCGGCAGCGCTGCGTTTGCTCCCGCGAGAGCGCGCTCCCACAGTTCGGTTTCGGCCGTGACCACGTCGGACTGCGCGTACTCTTCCAGACGGGTCGCCCAGGTCTTGAACGAAGTCGTCTTCTCCGGCAACTGCGGACTCTTCCCCGCAGCTATTTGGGTTGCGATGGTTTCAAAATCATCGAGCAAAATGCGCCAGGACACGCCGTCCATCATCAGGTGGTGAACAACCCAGAGCAGTTGCGCCGGCCTCTGTGGCCCGCAGTGAAAATAGAGGAGACGCAAGACCGGACCGTTGGCAATATCGAGACTCGCCTGGCAGGCGGCCGTTCTGGCTGCGATTTCCCGCTCGAGCTGCCCGTCCGGAACGGCCTGCAAGTCGATTTCTGTAACCGGCGCCGCCTCGCCCGGGCTGGCGTGCGTTTGCCGGAAGCCGTCGAGCGGGTCATAGCGCAAACGCAGCGCGTCGTGGTAGTCGACCAGGCAACCGATGATCTGACGAATACGGTCAACGCCGAGATTCTCACGCAAGCGGAAGCGCATAGACATATTAAAATGAGAAGGATTCGGCAGGGATCTCTCCACAAACCATCTCTGAATGGGAATCAATTCCACTGTCCCGGTTACCGGACCCTGCTCCGCCGTCACTTTGCTGCCGGCGCCGACAACCGTGGCAAGCTCGGCGATCGTCTGGTGCTGAAAAATCTGCGCAGGCGTTAGGGCCAGACCCGCCTGATTCGCCCTGGCGATAATTTGTATGCTCAGGATGGAATCGCCACCCAGTTCGAAAAAATTCTCATCGACGCCAATCCCGGAGCGTCCGAGCACGTCCGACCAGATTTCCGCCAGTTTCTTTGCGGCGGCATTGGCCGGCGCGGCTCCCGCCCTGACCGGATTCTGCACGGCTGCCTCCGGATCGGGCAGAGCCCGGCGGTCGATCTTGCCGTTCGGATTTTTCGGCAGGGTGTCCAGGAAGACAAAGAGCGCAGGCACCATGTAATCCGGCAGTCTGTCCGTCAGGAATTGACGAAGCTCTTTTACAGACGGCATCGCTTTTTCCGGCGAGGCTGACACGTAAGCAACCAGGCGTTTCCCATTCGCGGCCTCAACGGCCAGCACAGCAACTTCACGCACAGCCGGATGCTGTCCCAGGACGGCTTCGATCTCCTCCAGCTCGATGCGGTAGCCGCGCACTTTCACCTGATTATCAACGCGGCCGAGAAACTCGATGTCGCCGCAGGGCAGATGCCGGGCCAAGTCGCCGGAACGGTACAGACGGCTGCCGGGTGTCTCGCTGAATGGATTCGGCAAAAAGCGTTCAGCCGTAAGCGAAGGCCGGCGCAAGTAGCATTCTGCCAGCGCATCGCCGCCAAAATAGACTTCCCCGGAAACGCCGATTGGGGCAGGCTGCATCTCTGCATCCAGCACGTACATCTGCGCGTTATCGATCGGCCCGCCGACGGGCGCGATCTTCAACGTCTGCTGCAGGCAATCGTAGACACTACTGAAAACAGTCGTTTCGGTGGCGCCGTATTCGCTGTACAGAGCGGTGTTCGGCAAGAGGGAGCGATGACGCTCTACCATTTTGAGCGGACAGGCTTCGCCGGCCACGATCGCCATTTTCAGATTGTTGAGCTGACCGGGGCTCGCATATTCGAGGATGACCGCGTAAAAGGAAGGCAGGGTCAGCAAATGCGAGATTCCCTGCTTCGCGATGGTCTCGGTCAGAGCCACAACATTCTGCTGCAACTCCTCGGGCACAAGGTGCAAGGCGCCGCCGGTACACAACGTCCAAAAAATCCCGACAACCGAGCTATCGAACGACAAAGACGACAGCAGCAGAAATTTTTCTACAGGCTTGCCAAAGTACGCTATGCGCGCGCGGTTGGAAATCATCAGATCCAGATGGCTGATTGCGACACCCTTTGGCAATCCTGTGGACCCGGATGTGTAAATCACGTAAACCAGGTTCCCCGGCGCCAGTGTTACTGCGGGATTCTCATCGCGCTCTTCTGCCAGAGCGGCCCCGTCCCTGTCAACGCAGAGGATCTGGCAATCGAGGTGACTCAGCTTCTCTATATGCTGCGTCTTCGTCAGAAGCACCGGAGCCCGGGTTTCCTCCATCATAAACAACAGCCGTTCATCGGGATAGGCTGGGTCCAGTGGGACGTAAGCACCGCCAGCCTTCAGAATGCCTAGTACCGCAACGATCATCTCCACCGACCGCTCCAGCGATACGGCGACGAAAACGTCAGGCCCTACTCCCATCCGGCGCAGCTTATGCGCGAGCTGGTTGGACCGCCGGTTAAGCTCACCATACGTCAGACGCTCGGCGCCGAACTCGACGGCAACGGCATCAGGCCGGCTCGCGGCCTGCTCTTCGATAACCTGGTGAATGTAAACGTCAGTCGGTATATCGGTACGGGTGTCGTTGAAGTCGGAAATAAGGTATTGGCGTTCCCCGGCTGCCAAAATATCGAGACGCTCAATTCTGCCGTCGGGCTGCTCGCAAACGCTGGCAAGAAGCGTTCGAAACTCTCCAGCCAGCCGCTTGACATCGGACACGGCGAAAACAGAAGGGTCGAATTGTACTGCCGCCTGCAGCGAACCCCCGCGCCGGATGCAGCAAAGATTGATATGAAAACGGTCTGTGCAGACAAACTCTTTTTCTATGCGAAAGACAACATTCCCGGTCGCGAACTCCGGAAACTCATGAAAAGAAAAATTGTAAGGAAAGCAGCGCTCAACTTCGTCGGCGGCGGAGCGCTTTCTCGTGAAAAAGTCCTGCCACTGCCCCATCTCAGACATCGCCTCAGCGACTTGCCCGGCTAAGTCCGAGAAACGCATTCCCCGCGAACACGGGATTCTAAGAGGAAGGTAGCGTGCGAACAGCCCGAGCGCAGAGCGAAGCTCATCAAAAGCTCTGCCATCGAATTCAACCCCCACCACCGGCGACTCGCCGCACAAGCGCCAGAGAAGCAGGTAGTAGCAACTAAGCAGCAACGTATCCGGTGCGATTCCCAGGCCCGCGGAAAGCGTCATCAGCCTTTCCGAGAGCTCGTCGCCGACTTCGAGCGGGATTTCTTCGATCGAACATTTTTCTGCCTCAACGGTTGCCACCAGCGGCAGCCGGGGATAGTCACCGGCAGCGTGCTGCTTCCAGAACTGCCGGCCGGGCTCACCATCCTCGCCCTCGAGCATTTCAATTTGCCATTCTGCGATATCCGCGAACTGCATGCTTCCGTTCGGCGCCGCAGCTCCCGCGGCCCTTGCAGAATAGCTGCGACTCAGTTCTTCCGCAAGGTTGTACAGAGTCCGGGCATCCGCGCACATCGATGGCAACGCCGCCAACAGGACGCGCCGCCAGGGAGAGAGCGAGACATCACATACATGCAGGAGCGGCCCTTCTTCAAACTCGAATGGCAGCCGTTTCAAATTTTCGAATAGCGCAAGCAGCTTCTTGTGCTGAGTGGCGGGTGGCAAGTCGCTGAGATCGTGTTCGGCGATAGCTGGTCGCTCTGCCGGCAGGATAGCCTGCACCGGCGAGCCGTCCGTCAGCCGAGGGAAATGCGTCCGCAGAATCTCATGATTCCCGACCGTATCCTTGATGGCGGCGTGCAGGAAAACCGGATTCACGTCGCCTTCGATGAGAATCATCGTCTGTGCCCGGAACGGGGTTCGCGCCCCCCCGTGCAAAGCCCATATTTCGTTCTGCCGCGGCGAAAGGCGAAACCCCTCAACGCGCGTCGTCTTTTTCTTAGTCA
>CAZTNL010000104.1:0-8069 GCA_964614885.1 uncultured Calditrichaceae bacterium
ATCTCGATGGCGTCGAGGGTTTCGGTCAGCGTTCCGATTTGGTTGACCTTGATCAGAATTGAATTGGCCAGGTGGCCGTCGATGGCACGCTTCAGCCGTTCGGTGTTGGTCACAAAAATGTCGTCTCCAACGAGCTGCACCCTGTCGCCGAGTTTCTCGGTCATGATTTTCCAGCCGTCCCAGTCATCTTCGGCCAGACCATCCTCGATGGAGACGATAGGATACTTGTCCAAGAGATTGGCGAGATAGCCGACCATCTCGGCGGCTGAAAGCTTCTTCTTTTCCGAGGCCAGATTGTAGGTACTGCTTCTGGCATCGTAAAACTCGCTCGCCGCGGGATCCATGGCGATGAAAATCTGCTCGCCCGGCTTGTAGCCGGCGGCTTCTATCGCCGTCATGATGACCTGCAGCGCTTCCTCGTTCGATTTCAGATCCGGCGCGAATCCGCCTTCGTCACCGACGGCGGTGTTGTAGCCTTTTTTCTTCAGCACCTTCTTGAGATTGTGAAAGACCTCGGCCCCCATGCGCAGCGCTTCGCCAAAGGAGACTGCCCCCGCGGGCATGATCATGAACTCCTGCAGATCGACGTTGTTGTCCGCGTGGACTCCGCCGTTGAGAATGTTCATCATCGGCACCGGCAGCGTTTTCGCATTTACCCCGCCAAGATACTGGTAGAGCGGCAGCCCGAGGTGGTTGGACGCGGCTTTAGCCACGGCCAGCGAGACGCCGAGAATGGCGTTGGCGCCCAGATTCGCCTTGTTCGGCGTGCCATCCAAATCGATCAGCAGGCTGTCGATATACGTTTGCTCGGTGGCATCTTCACCGACAACTTCCTCGGCGATGGTTTCGTTGACATTATTGACGGCGTTGAGCACGCCCTTGCCCAGGTAGCGACTTTCGTCCTGGTCGCGCAGCTCGATGGCCTCGTGCTCGCCGGTGGATGCGCCCGACGGCACGGCTGCCCGGCCCCAGGCGCCGCTTTCCAGAATGACATCCACTTCGACGGTTGGATTGCCGCGCGAGTCCAGAATTTCACGCCCGGTTACTTCGATGATGGTTGACATGTTTGCTGTCCTTTCAAAAATATGGTTGTAGGGTATGTGCCAAATCCATTGTATCCGCGTTCGATGCCAGGGCCTCAGCGCAGCACCGCGGCCTTGATCAGGTTGGTGGTTCCGGCCATGCCGATGGGCACGCCGGCGGTGATGACGACGGTGTCGCCGAATTTCAGCAGGCCGGACTTCAGCGCCTTGTCCTTGGCCTCCTCGATGATTTCGTCCGAGCGCATATAGCCATCGGAGAGAATCGGATGCACTCCCCAGATCAGGCAAAGCTGGCGGACGGTTTTTTCTTCCGGGCTTAGGGCGATAATCGGGTGGGGCGGCCGGTACGAGCTGATCATCCGTGCAGTGCTGCCCGACTGCGTCGGTGTGAGAATGGCTGAGGCCTGCAGGTCCTGCGCCATTTCAAAGGCGGCGTGGCTGACGGCGCGCTGAATGGAAATCGCCGGGTCACCGGTCTCGCGGCGCTGCATGTTGGTCAAATCGCACGACTCGGCCACGCAAATGATCCGCACCATCGTGCGCACGGCCTCGATCGGATAGTGGCCGATCGTCGTTTCCTCGGACAACATGACCGCATCGGTGCCATCGAGCACGGCGTTGGCGACATCGTTGGCTTCGGCGCGCGTCGGCCGCGGGCTGTCCACCATCGACTTCAGCATCTGCGTCGCGGTGATGACCGGCTTGCACGCTTCGTTGCAGGCCCGGATGAGCCGTTTTTGCGCGAGCGGCACCTGCTCCAGCGCCGTCTCCACTGCCAGATCGCCGCGGGCCACCATGATGCCGTCGGCCGTCGCTATGATGTCCTCCATGTTGTCGAGCGCCTCGTGCTTTTCGACCTTGGCGATGATTGGCACGCGGCAGTTTTTCTTTTCCATAATTTGCTGGATCTGCTCGATGTCCTCCTTGCGGCGCACAAACGACATGGCGACGTAGTCGACGTCGTGCTCCAGGCCAAAGGCGAGGTCCACCTTATCTTTCTCGGTCAGCGCCGCGACTGAAAGAGAGCGGTCCGGCACGTTGATCCCTTTGTGCGAAGAAAGCTCGCCCCCGACGACGACGTCGCAGACAATATCTTTGCCCTTGATGGCGTGCACACGCAGCTCGATGGCGCCGTCGGCCAGGAGAATCTGGTCGCCGGGCTGCACTTCCTGCGGCAGCGCCGTGTAATTCATGGAAACGCGGTGTACGTCGCCAACGCCTTGTTCGGCGGTGAGGACATAGGGTTTGCCGGCCTCCAGTATCACCGGCTCCGGATCGATTTCGCCCACACGTATTTTGGGGCCGGCGAGGTCCTGCAGAATGGCCACGGAGACGCCCTTCCGGGCACTGACTTTCCGAATGCGCTCGATAGTCTGCAGGTGGCTTGCGTGCGTGCCATGCGAGAAATTCAGACGCGCCACGTTCATTCCGGCGTCGAGCAGCTCTCCCAGACGGGCCTCGGAATTGGTGGCCGGGCCGATGGTGCAAACGATCTTCGTTTTTCGCAATGTTCTAAAACTCCTTTTTTGATGTTCGGCCGATCCGTGCGCGGCTCTCAGGCAGTCTTGTAGAGTTCCCGCATACGCAGAAAGGCGGCGTTGTACGCCCCGCTCCGGAAGTCCGGAAACGCACGCGGGTAGGGCCGGAAGGCGCCCTTGTCGTACCTCAGCGCCGGGTCGGCATAGATGCCGCGGCCGAGATAGATCTTCTGCGAATCCGCCTTGGCGGAAGCCAGAATGACCTTGTTGAAATCCATGTAGCCCGGGTCCAGGTTCACCCTGCGCCTGCCATCCTCGGCCAGCCTCTCTTCGATGGCATTCGTCAACAACTTGATCTCGGGCAGCCGGCCGGGATCGATGCGTTCCCTGAAAGAGGCGAATCTCCTGGTGATCGGCCATCCGAGCTCGGCTCTGTAGTAATCCGACACATCAAATTTGAACTCCGGGCTCAAGAAGTCATGCGCGCCAAAGGCATTTTCCAGCTCTTCGAGCGCCGGGCCGAGCAGAGCGTCATCTGCGTACAGGAACCCGCAAAACAGTTTCACCGGTTTGGGTTGGTCCGGAATCACGGAGCTTGCTAACCTGAAAAACTCAGAGTCACCGCCTGCCGCTGCCGGTTTAGTACCAGCGCCGCCTGCGCCTGCTCGACGACCTGCGCGTCGATGCCGAAGCGCTCGAAGAGCGTTGCATGAAAACTGCGTTTGATGTTGAAGTTGGTCTTGCCGTTCGTGGTCGTTTCGCGCATGAAATCTCCATGAACGAACAGCAGGCAGCCATCGGTGCGCTTGCTGAGACAGAGTCCGCGCATACCGCTGCCGTGAAATGAGGCCAGCCAGTGCTGCAGGAAAATGTCCGGCGGCGCGGGCCGGTCGACGAAGCAGTAGCGCCACTTGCTTTCGCGCGCGTCATATGTAAACAGATCGTAGCGCTCCTCAATTGGGTCGTACCGGAGCGCCACACCGGTATGGCCGGCAATTTGGCGCACCGGCGCCTGCCGGAGTTCCAGCGGTTGCGGCAGCAGGTAGCCGGGATCCACCAGATACCTGCGCGCTTCCAGAATCACCACCAGAGCGCAGTGGACATTCCATCCCGCGCGCATATCGGCCATCACCGGGTAGCATGCAAAGCCGGCGGCCTTCAGGATGCTCTGCAAAAAAAATGTCAACGAAAAGCAGGTTCCGCCCAGATTGTGTTCCGCGTGTTCGGAGAAAACGGTTTCCGGCAGGCGGACTTCCGGCAGGCCGCCCTCGCGGCCGCGGCAGAAGTGGATGACTTTGCTCAGGTTTTCGTACGGAAGACGGGTGTATGCGCGCAAAATTCGTCCGAGCACAGCCAGCGAAGGCGTGCGGCGCTTTTCTCCGCACAAGCTCAGAAAGCGGCGTGCCGTTTCGCGATGGTTATCTGGGTTTAACTTTGTGGCTAACATGATTCGAGTCCAGGCGCCGGCCGGTGCTTCACCTGGCGCGGCCCTTAGTGAGACTTTTCCCTGACAATGAAGCTCCCCGGCTAATATACATAAATTGAGCTTGAAAGCAAGACAATATTGGCCGGGCAACGGTCGGATTGTTGGCGATTCTTTGGACTTGCAGCATTGCCCGCAGTTGCTTACCTTTCTTGTATGCAGAACAGACATCAACAGAGCGCAAGCTGGCTCGCCGATTTGGGCTGGTGCGAGTTTTTTGAAAAGGCTTTCCTCGAATATGAAGAGAAGGGGCTGAAGGCCGGCAGAGTCGCCATCGAGAACCGGGATTGTTTTTCTGTCTTGACGGAAGAGGGCGAAGTGACGGCGGAGGTGGCCGGCCGGCTGCTGTTCACCCGCACGTCTCTGGCTGAGCTGCCGAAGGTCGGCGACTGGGTGGCCCTGCAGATCTTTGAGGGTGACGAGCGCGCGATTATCCATCACGTTTTACCCAGAAAGACCCGATTCTCCCGAAAAGTGGCCGGCAAAAAAACCGACGAGCAGGTGATTGCCACCAACATCGATGTCGTCTTTGTGGTGCAGGGTCTGGACGGCAATTTCAGCGTGCGCCGTCTCGAACGAACGCTTGTCCTGGTCCACGAAAGCAGGGCGCGGCCGGTCGTTGTCCTCAACAAGACCGATCTGGAGAGCGACCTCGACGGCCGTATCGCCGAGGTCCGCGAGGTGGCGCCGGCTGTAGATGTGCTGGCCGTCAGCGCAGAAAAAAGACTGGGGCTGGATGGCCTGAAGCAAATGATCGGGCACGGGCAGACTTTCGCTTTCATCGGGTCGTCCGGCGTCGGCAAGTCGACGCTGATCAACCGGCTCGTGGGCGATGAAGTGCTGAAAACGCGGGCTGTACGGCCGGGCGATTCCAAAGGACGGCACACGACCACCCGGCGCGAGCTGATCGTGCTGGAGGATGGCGGCTGCCTCATCGACACGCCGGGTATGCGCGAGCTCCAGCTCTGGCAGGCCGACGACGGCATGAGCGACGCCTTCGCCGATATCGACGAGCTTGCCAGCCGCTGCCGTTTTTCAAACTGCACCCATACCCGCGAAATCAAATGCGCCATTTTGGCCGCTGTCGCCGGCGGGACGCTCGCACAGGAGCGCTACGACAACTATATGAAACTGCAGGACGAACTGGCCTTTCTCGAAACCAAGCGCAGCGCGCAGGCACAAATCGCGGCCAAACAGAAAGAGCGCGGCCAAAGTAAGATGTGCCGGCAGGTGCAGCAGGCGCAACGAAAGAAAAAAGGCGGGTAATCAGATCCTGCTTCGTTACCACAAGAATAGATTTGAGCCGAGGATACAATATGATTCCCAAATTTGAAGAAATAATGTTACCATTACTAAGGCATCTTGCAGACGGTAAAGAACATGGCTTGGGTGAAACTCATGATGCCTTGGCAAAGTACTTCCAACTGTCAGCGGAAGAGCTGAGAGAACTATTGCCAAGTGGACAACAGCCTGTCTTTAGGAACAGAGTTGGCTGGGCTAGAACTTACTTAAAAAAGGCTGGTCTTCTAACTTCCACAAAAAGAGCTCATTTCAAAATCAATGAAAAAGGACTGTCGCTCTTAAACGAAAATCCAACTGACACAAGTTCGAAATTCACAAAATTTGAAGATTTTATGGCGTTCCGGTCCGTAGGGACAGATAAGCAAGACAAAGCTTCATTATTTCAGTCTCAATTAGCAAATAGTACGGACGAAACACCAGAGGAATCCCTTGAATACGCTTACCAAAAACTTCACTCTGAATTGTCTAAAGAATTACTGGATACGGTAAAATCTTGCTCTCCAGAATTCTTTGAAAGACTTGTCATAGATTTGTTAGTTGCAATGGGCTACGGAGGCTCAAGAAAAGACGCAGGACAAGCAATGGGAAGATCTGGAGATGGAGGCATCGATGGAATAATCAATGAAGATAAGCTTGGACTTGACGTTATATACCTTCAAGCAAAAAGATGGGATAATACTGTTCCTGTCAAAGAGATCCGAGATTTTACAGGAGCTCTTGCATCTAAGAAAGCAAAAAAGGGGATCTTTATTACAACTTCAAGCTTTCCAAATAGCGTTTACGAATTTGTCAGACAGGTTGAATATAAAATAATTTTGATAGACGGTGAACGTCTTTCTGACCTGATGATAGAACACAATGTCGGTTTATCAACGGCAAATACTTATCATGTTAAAACTATTGACTCTGATTACTTCGAAGAAGATTGATATTTTAAAAAACAGGTCAAGTTCACTCGACGTCCGGAAATGCGCGGTTGATTTGTACACTTCGTCGGCGCACGATGTAGCATAAGGGAAACATTTGACGGTCACTGCCTTCGTATTCTCCTAATGCTTCATGGTATCCCTAAAACCACAGATAGGTGCTTCTCCAAATTGCAGACCTACTCAATAGTGTCAGTATCATCACGAACTTATACATGGATTTTTCATCGATTCCTACCCTCTACACAGTGTGGTTTTTTTGCCAAGATCGAGAGTGGCTACGCATGACCGCAGGCGTCTACATCCACATCCCTTTCTGTGACATTCGCTGCGGCTACTGCGATTTCTTTACCGTAGCCGACCAGCGCGAAAAGATGCCGGAGTATCTCGACGCGCTGCTGCGTGAAATTGACATCACCAGCGCGCAGCCGCAGTGGCGGCAGGAGCGCTTCGCGACACTCTATTTCGGCGGCGGCACGCCGTCGTTGCTCACGCCCGACCAGCTCGCCCGCATTATCGCCGCCGTCAGCGCGCACTTCCATTTGACGGCCGATCCGGAGGTCACGCTGGAAACGAATCCGACGACCGTCGACCGGGCTAAGCTGGCGGCTTTTCGCGACGCAGGCATCAACCGGCTCAGCCTGGGCGTGCAGTCCTTTCACGAACACGAGCTGAAATTTCTCGACCGCGACCACAGCGTCGCCGAGTCGGTAGCGGCCTTCGAAGCCGCACGCGCAGCGGGATTCGACAACGTCAGTTTCGACCTCATCTACACGTTGCCCGGGCAGACGCTGGCGCAGTGGCAGGCAACCCTCGATCACACCACCGAACTCGGGCCGGAGCATATTTCCGCCTACACCCTGACCTATGAAAAAGGTACACCGCTTTTCCGGCAGCTCCAGAGCGGCTCGTTTCGTGTATCGCCGGAGGAAAAACAGCGGCAGATGCAGCTCACGACCATCGAATGTCTGCACGCGCGCGGCTTCGAGCAGTATGAAGTCTCCAACTTTTCCCGGCCGGGGGTCCATTCACGCCACAACCAAAAGTACTGGGACAACAGCCCCTACCTCGGTCTCGGAGCCTCAGCCCACTCCTACCGGGACGACCGGCGCTACTGGAACGTTCGCAGCATTTCGGGATATCTGGATGCGCTGCGCGACGCCCGTTTCCCCGTTGCCGGCGAGGACGTGCTCGGCCGCGACGAAATTGAATTCGAGACCGTTTATCTCGGTCTGCGGCAAAATCGGGGCGTGCATCTGCTGAGCTTCGAGCAGCGCACAGGGCAATCGCTCTTCGCCCGCTACGCGAAAACCGTGCGGAAATTTTTCCCATTGCCGCCCCGCAACGATGCGCTCATGCGCCATCTGACTTCAGGCGCTGAGAGTCTGAGTGGGGAGTACATGCGGATCGAAGATGGCTACCTGCGCCTCACGCGCGAGGGCTTCCTAGTGTGCGACGCCATCTGTGCCGATTTTCTTTAGCACCTGCCGCAGCAGTGCGCGCGCCTCTTTTTTGTGGGTTCCATCCTGATCGTCGAGTTCGGGCAGGGACAACGCTTTTTCCAGCTCCTGTTTCGCCAGCGCCCACTTCTTCATTTTCATATACGTAATCCCGAGCTCCTTGTGGTGGTTTATCCATTCCGGCCGAATTTCGATCGCCTTTTTGAAATAAGCGACCGCCTTTTCGTTGCTCGCGCCCGTGGGCACGCCGCCGTAGATGATCTTTGCCGCAGTCTTCAGAAACCAGTTTAGATTTGCGATCTCGCGGTTCCAACGGCCGAGGACGTGCAGGGCGCCGTCGTGCTGCGGGTCCAGTTCCAGGGTTCGCATGGCGAAGT
>CAZTNL010000105.1:0-8047 GCA_964614885.1 uncultured Calditrichaceae bacterium
AACACTAAGACGGACCACCTTCGTTGCCGAGCAGGCCGGCCCAACGGGCCCACTCCGCGGTCAACTCCATGCCGGTGGCAAAATCAAACTGCGGCTCGTAGCCAAGCAGTTTCCTGGCCTTATTGATGCGAACATGCGTCCTGGCTGCCTGGTACCGCAGGGCCGAAGGATGTGCCGGCAAAATCGGCTTCACATGTCCATTGGCCACTTTGGCGGAGGGAGCTGCCGGGTCGCCCGTCAGCCGGCGTTTCAGCGCCGTGCGCACTTTGGCAGGAGTTACGGCCTGGGCGAAACGGCGGAGGGCGCTTATTTCCACGGTTTCCTTCACGCGCCAGCGGAGATCCGAGTCTTCCAGAAGCGCGTTCAGAGATTCCCTCAGAATACTCTTCCTGCGCACAACGTTGTGGTATATGTCCACCGCTTCCTTCATCGACAGGCTTGCCGTGCCGCAGCAACCGAGCATCTTCTCGTAGGCGCCATAGAATTCCCGCCAGGTGACCGGCGTCGCTCCGGAAATCAGGAAGGCCTCGCCTACGGCCTCGTCACGGACAGCCGCCAGCATAAGCGCGCTGACAATATCGTCGACATACACCGCGTTGCACAATCCGCTGCCGCCATCGATTAAGATGACCCGGCCGTTCTTCACGTCGCCGAGAACACGGGTGGTCCAGGCGGGCCCGAATGGGCCAAACACTACCGTGGGCTGAATCACTGTGACCGGCAGACGCCTCTTCTCCGCATACTCAAATGCCAGCTTTTCGGCATCTAATTTGCTGTCGGAGTAAACATCGCCGGAGTAGTTGCGGGGAGCGGTTTCGTCAAGATCTCCGTCAGCGGCAGCGCCGTAAACCATGATCGTGCTGATGTGCACTACCCGGCGGCAGCCTGCCCGCAGGGCGGCCTCAAAAACGTTCCGGGTGCCGTCAAAATTGACGTGTCGCTGTTTGGCTTCGCTGCCGTCTGTCGCCGCCATGCAATTAAAAATCACGTCGCAACCCTGCGCCGCGGCCTCCAGCGAATCGGTGTCGAGCACATCTCCCGGAAACATATTCACCGGAAACCTGGCAATGCGCGTGGCCCGGGAAAAATTGCGCACGAGCGTGCGTACCTCCGCGCCGCAGTCGAGAATCAGGCGCTCGGTCAGGCGGCCGCCGATAAACCCGGTACCGCCGGTTACCAGTACGCGCTTGCCGTTCAGGTCAACCCTGGTCTGGTCCACGGCCACTAGCACCTCGCCTTTGCGCCGGGATCTTCCTCACTGCTGACGCGCGTATTGCTGAAGAATAAATGTCCTTCATAGCCCATTGGGCAGCGTTTGTCCAGCCCGAGCGTGCGGTAATAGCGCAGGTAAGGCGACTCGTGCCAGATTTCGTCCAACGGCTGTTTCTTGACGTTGCCGGCCGCATATTCCGGCATCGTCAGCAGGACGAAACAGGGAATCACATTACCATCGGGAAGAATCGAGAATTGCGAAACGCCCGACGTGCACGAGATCCACTCGAAATGGGGGTCATCGGTATCGATGTCGAGCAGCTTCACATGCTTGCTTGGAATGGCGACTTTGACCTGCATCTCCGAGCCGACCTCCAGCGAACGCGGCAGCAGATTATAAGTGATGCTTTTCCAATCTGCGCCGGAGAGCTGCAGCTCCGGATGTTCGAGTCCACGGCCAATCATATCAAAGCCGTCATAGTTGAGAATCTTAACGCCCCAGCCGAGGCAAAGCTCCAGAAGCTGGTTGGCTTCGTGAAAATTGCGTTTCATCAGAGTCGTGCTGATGCGCACGCTCAGCCCCTCGTCCCGGAGCAAGTGGATGGCTTCCACCACCTTATCGTAAGTGCCGGGGCGGAAAAAGTTGTGCGTCTCGGCGGTTGCGCCGTCGAGGGAAAGGGCTATTTTTTTCATGCCGGTCGCGGCCAGGCGCTTAGCCACCTCTTTGTCCACCAGTGTTCCGTTGGTCACGAGAAGCAAATCGCGCAGCTTGCTGAGACGTTCCAGCACCTCGACGGCATCGGGCGCCAGGAGCGCTTCTCCGCCCTCCACATGTACGGTGTGAACCCCCATTTTCAGCAGGTCGTCGGCAACCTTCATCAAATCCAGCGTGTCCATCTCCGCCGGCATCTTGCGGCCGGCATCGACAAAACATTGCGGGCAGCTCAGATTGCATGCCATGGTCAAAATCAGATGGGCAAAACTCGGACGGTCTTCGTACTCTCTCACGCGGGTTTCAGTTTTCATATTTCCTCTCTCTTCGGTTTTCGCTGTTCAACTGCAAATTTCATCGCATTGGGGAGCGGACACTAGTTCTTACCGTTGCCGTTTACCAGCCATTTTGTTATCGATGTAAGCGGGTCCTCCACGCTCTCGGGTATCGGGCCACCCTGAGCCAGTCCGGGATTGCCGCCGCCGAGAATGCCCCACTCCTGAATGACTCTCTGCAACACGTCGTTGGCGCCCACTTCATCGACGGCGCTTGAAATCAACAGATTTCGTTTCTCAGTCATGCACAACCATATCTGTTTATCTCCGAGAAGCTGGTTCTTGACGAGATTTCTGGCGGCCTTGGCACTCATGTGAGAAAGGTCCAGGCGATAAACTTTCGCAGAGCCGTTCAGAGCCGTTGCAGTCTGGGTTGCCTTTGAGATTTGCTGCTGGGTGGTTTTCTCCTTCCAGTCTTCGAAGCGCTTGTCGGCTTCTTCTTTCGCGGTCAGAATCTGCTGAACACCGCTCGGCAACTCGCGCAATTGCGGCAAATTGAGAAGCGCTGCGCTTTCGATAGCTGCGTTGGCGTATGCGATGGCCACCTGGCGAGCCCTGTCCCCCACTTCATAATAAACGTTCTTGTTGTGCACTCCGGTCACCTTGAAAAGGCCGATTTCGCGCGTGGAATGAACGTGTGTGCCGCCGCAGAGACTGTCGTCAATACCGTCGACGCTGATGGTGATGACACCCTGATCGTCAATCGAGCGCGAAATGCCGTGCCCTTCGGCGATCACGCGGTTCACGTCGTCCTCAAGAACGAGAATCTGCTCCCAGCTCAGCGCCTGTTCCATCACGGCCAGCCCTCTGTCCGGTCCGAAATCCGCTCTGCCGGTGCAAAGGTTGAATCGATCCTGAGCAAAACGCGAAAAAATGTGCTGCGTGGTGTGTAGCTGCATGTGACGAAAACGCCGGTCCCAGTGTATTTTTCCATGAATCTTATCGCCGGGCGCCACTTCCCCCTTCCCGGCCACGTAGCTGTGGTGGACCGTCCCGTTGTCGTCAATCCTGACGTCGGCGACAACCACGTAGTTGCGGCGGTCCTTGTTGAGGTGTCCCTGGTCGCAGTGCTGGTGTCCTCCGGTCGGATAGAACGCCGTAGAATCCAGGACAACCGACCGTGCTCCAGGATCGACCTCAAGAACGGTCGCCTCGAAGCTGGACATGTAATCGTCCTGATGATACAACAGTGTTGTCACCATGATTTTCCTATCCTCCTAATCGAATTTTCGGGAAAAGCTTATTTCTAATTGCGTTACTCGTCGAGAAGCGCCTCTGCCTCACTGTCGGACAGCTCAGCCACCCTGAGCACGAGTTCGGCTTTCTTCTCGATGGTTGCCCCCTGCTGCTGGTCCTGTAAAAGGACGTCGCACATTCCGGCAATACTCGGCGCCTCGAAAATAGAACGCAAAGGGACCTCGGCTGAGAGTGTTTCCCGCACTCTCGCCGCCAACTGGGTGATCAGTATGGAGTGCGCACCGAGTTCAAAAAAACTATCCTTGACGCCGACCTTCTCGATGCCGAGCGCCTCGGCGGCGATGTTGGCCAACACTTTTTCCAGCGCGGTTTCCGGCGCCACGAAAGCCGATTCCAGATGCGGGCGGGCCTTGGCCGGCACCGGCAGCGCCTTGCGGTCCAGCTTGCCGATCGGCGTCCTCGGCAGTTTTTCCATGAAAACAAAGGCAGCGGGAACCATGTAATCCGGCACATGCTCGCTCAGATAGTCCCGCAGGGAGCCGACCGTCAGGTCTTCATTGTTCGCGGTCGCAAGGTACGCCACGAGGCGTTTTTCGCCGGGCGTGTCTTCCCGTGCGAGGACGGCCACTTCCTGCACTTGAGGGTGGCGCCCGAGAACAGCTTCGATTTCGCCGAGCTCGATTCGATAACCGCGGATCTTGACCTGGTCATCGCCGCGGCCAAGAAAGTCCATGTTGCCATCCGGCAGGTAACGTGCCGCGTCCCCGGACTTGTAGAGCTTAGCGCCCGGCTGGCCGCTGAACGGGTCGGGTACAAAGCGTTCTTTCGTAAGCTCCGGTCGCTTCAAATAGCCTTTCGTTACGCCCACGCCGCCGATATAGATCTCCCCCGGCGCACCGATGGGCACGGGCTGCAGGTGGGAATTCAGAATGTAAATCTGCGTATTCGCAATCGGCTTACCGATGGGCAGTTGGATGCCTTGAAAAGGATCGTGGCAATCGAAAGCGATGCACCAGACCGAGCCCTCGGTCGGCCCGTACTCGTTGTACAGCTTCGATTGCGGAGCCAGCGCGTCGTGCCGGTCGACCAGAGCCATCGAAAACACTTCGCCTGAAACGATGTTTGTTTTCAACGATACCATCTTTTCCGGCACGGCCTCGGACATAATCAATGCGTAGTGCGATGCCAGGCACAGTGTGTGCGTCACCTCGTGTCTGGCGATCAAATCCGTGATATGGTGTGGATCGCGCTGAGTGCCGGCCTCGGGCAACACCAGTGCCCCTCCCTGCATCAAAGTCCAGAAGATGCCGGCTACAGAGCTATCGAAGGAAAAGGACGACAGCAGCAGGTAGCGACCGACGGGCACTTCATAAAACAATTCGCGCGCGTAAGTCGAGTGTACCAGGTTTCTGTGGGTTACGAGAACACCTTTGGGCACGCCCGTGGAACCCGATGTGTAGATGACATAGGCCAGATTATCAGCGGTCATCTCGCAGGCAGGCCGGTCGCTGCTTTCGGCGCCGATTTTTTCCCACTGCGTGTCAAGACAGATTGTATGGATCTCGCGCGGCCCCATATCACGAACGAGACGCTCCTGCGTCAACAAAACCGGAGCCTCAGTGTCCTTAAGAATGAAATCGAGGCGTTCCTGCGGATATTCCGGATCGATCGGCACGTATGCGCCACCTGCCTTGAGAATTCCTAGCAAGCCGACCATGATTTCGATCGAAGGTTCCATGAAAAGCCCGACCATGACATCCGGACCGACGCCGAGTTTTTGCAGATGGTTGGCCATCTGGTTCGCACGCGCGTCAAACTCGGCATAGGTCATTTGCTCGTCCGCAAATATCACGGCAAGACTATCCGGCGCAGCGGCGGCCCGTTCTTCGATCATGTGGTGCATACAGCGACCGTCCGGAAATTCCTGTGCCGTGTCATTAAACTCGACGATGAGTTGGCGCCGCTCAGATTCGGTCAACGTATTGTAGGAGCCAATCTCGGCCTCCGGCGCAGCCGCAACCCCGGACAGCAGCACCTGAAACTGCTCTGCCAGGCGGTTTACGCTGTCGCGGTCAAACAAACTGCTGTCAAAATGAATCTTCGTTTCAATCGTGTCCTCACCGCGAATGCATGCAAGCTTTAGATGAAATCTTTCGAGGCAAACGTACGGTGTTTTTATCGAAATCTCTGCATCACCCATCCGTTGCCGCGGTTCAGCGGTTGCGTATTCGAAACTAAGCGGAAAATAGCCGAGTGCGAGGTCACTTTCTGCGGTTGCGCCAAACTTCTCCCAGCAAAAATACTCCTGTCGCTCGATGCCCTCCGACAAGGAGCGCTCGACTTCCTGCAGCACGTCGCGCAGGTGCATATCGTCGTCGAGGCGACACGGATGCGGCAAACACTTTGCAAACAATCCGACGGCGCCACTCAACTCCTCGGCCCCGCGTCCATCGCAGCCGACGCCGAACATCATCTCCGACTGTCCGGTGTAACGCTGCAAAAGAATCTCCCAGCATGCCAGAAAAAGCGACGCCGGGGAGACGCCATGTTTGCCGGCGACCGCATCGAGCGCGGCAACCAGGTCCGGCCCAAGCTTCGTCTCCACCGCCTCGGTGATGAATTCCGGCCCGTCGTGCACCTGCTTTTCGAACGGCAGTTTCACTGCCAATGGCGCGGCAAGGATTTTCTGGTACCAATACTCGGTTTCCCGTTCCCCCTCTTCCGATTCGATCAGTTCGTTCTGCCACTCGGCTATGTCGGCAAATTGCAGCGGGTCCTCTGCTTCCAGCGGCTGTCCCGAGCGTAGCGCCGAATACGTGGCTGCGATCTCGCGCCCCAGGTTGCGCAACGTCAGAGCATCCGCGCACATGGCCGGCATACAAAGCTGCAGGAGCACTCTCGAAGGCGCAAGCCGAACACAGGCAAGCTGCAGAAGCGGCCCACGTTCCCAATCCAGCGGTGCCTGCCGGGCGGAAGCCAGTGCTTGCTCAACGGCTGCTCGCTGCTCTTCCGGCGTTCGGTCTAGCAGGTCGTGCTCAGAGCAGACCACGCCGTTTGGCGGATTGATAACCTGAACCGGAACGCTGAGTCCCGGCATCCGGCGGAAGGTTGTATTTAAAATCTCGTAACGACAGACGACGTGTCTGACGGCTTTTTCCAGCACATCACGGTCTACTTCGCCCTCTATTTCTACTGCGCCCTGAGCGCGATAAGCCGATTCAGAACCACGCGCCTGCAGATGCCAGAGATGTTTCTGCTGCGGAGATAACCGAAAACCTTCTACCTGATCACTCGTCATTTATAACTCCTCATTCTGAAATCCAGGGATCCACGGCTAGCTGCAGTCGCTAACCGCTTCGGTCATGGCCACGATGATGCGCCGGTCGCCTTTGTATGGCTCGCGCGCATGTGCGACCGTTGTATTGTCCAGCAACATCACATCGCCCTTCTGCCAGGGGAATTTCACCTGCTCATCAAGATACGCCTGGCGAATCTCTTGCACATCCTCATCGGCTATCGGCGTGCCATCGCCGTAAAAGGTCGTGTAGGGAAGTTCCTCGATGGCAAACTCTGAGAGCAGGGCTTCGCGCATTTCCGGCTTGAGCGACGAATGGTGGTAAAACGCAGCGTGGTTGAACCAGACATTCTCTCCGGTGTCCGGGTGCTGGTGCACGGCCTTTCGCCGCGACCGCGTACGCAAATGCTCACCGTCTCGCCACTCAAAATCGATATTGTTCGCCCGGCAGTAACTCTCGACATCGCTTTTGTTCTGCGTCTGATACGCCTCCTGCCAAGGCAGGCCGAAGCCATCGTTGTAATTTCTTAAGAGCAACCAGCCTTTCTCAGAAAATCGCTGACGGATCGCAGGATCGATGCGGTCGTGTACCCGACGAACGTCGAAAATGGGTGTCTCACCACCCTCTTCCGGTGCGGTCAGACAGCAGAAAAACAGCTTGCGTGCCCACTTCAACCAGTAGGTACCCTCATTGTGCGCCTCAATCCGTTCCGCCGGCGGATACACCGTCGAGATATACACATGCTCGGACTTGCCGCCTTCTGAGTGTCTGGGCGTGGTCCGGTCTTTGTATTCCAGGAGCTCACCATCGGAAATGCCGATGACAAAACTCTCAAATTTCTCTACACTTTGAATGTTAAAATTGCGGAACAAAAGGGCGCGGTGTTCGCGAAGAAGTTTTTCGACGTAGGCCCGATTTCTCGCGGCCCATTCCGCCAGGTCCATGCTGTCCATGGCCGGTTCCACAAGAAGCGGGATATGCTTATCGGCAAGAAGGGGCCGCGTCCGCACCCAGTTTTCCTGTGAAGCAGCAACGCTCTTGCGGCGAATACCCGGCAGCGGTTTGTTAAACTTTTTCTTTGTGTCGATTCTATCCATGATCAGGCTCCTGAAGGTTGGCGACAGACTTACGTCGAATTCTCTTAAGATCACTTTTTATTGGAGAGGGCGGCCGGGAAACCTGGCGAGCCTTCTTGTCCGGCAAAGCCAGCGCAGCCGCCAGCGCCTTCACGCTGATTTCTGGCTGTGCGACAATCCGGTTCAGCAGTGAATCGAAATTTCGTATCATCTGTTCGA
>CAZTNL010000106.1:0-8031 GCA_964614885.1 uncultured Calditrichaceae bacterium
CTTGTTCACGATGCCGTAGATCATTCAATACTCCATCTTCTCAAAATGTTCTTGCTTGCGCACTTTATGGCAGGCGATTCACCTGCCCAAATTACGCGTCTTCGCCGCGCAGCACCTCGTTGTGCTCTTTGCCCTTACGGCGATCCCACATAAACTTGGCCGGCACGCCGGCCGCGATGGCAAACTCCGGCACATCCTTGTTGACCACGGCATGCGCGCCGATGATGCTGTCCCGCCCCACGGTTACGCCGTCGAGTACGGAAACAGCCGCCCCCAGCCAGACGTTCTCCTCAATGGTAATCCCTTTCGACGACCGTCCCTGCATGAGTACGGGAATATCCGTCCGGTCGCTGTCGTGGTCTCCACCGACCAGATAGCAGAAGGCAGCCATCAGATGGTTCTTCTTGATCACGATGCGACTCAGCGAGGAGATCACACAGTTGAAGCCGATGTTGACATTGTCCTCCAGAATGATATCGCCATTGTGGCAGGTCAGTATCGTACCCCGGCCAACGAAGACGCCGTTGTGAATTTCGATCCCCATATTGTTCTCGCCCTTTGCGTCCATCACGCAGTTGTCGTCGATGACCACATGGTCGCCGATATGAATTTTGCCCGGATGCCGGATGCCGACATTGGCGCCGATGGCGACGCCTCGGCCCATCGAGCCGAGAATCAAACGATAAAACTTCTGCCGCAGGAACAACCCCAGGGCGCCCGGCACCCAACTGAAAAGGGTGATGATCAGCTCGAATTTGATCATATTGAGCAGCCCCTTCCGGCCCACGACAATCTCCTGGTATTTCTGCAGCGTGGATTTCTTTTCGTCAAAGAGATCCTTCTGTGTGTCCATGATTTCGTGGTTATTGTCGCTCATGACATCTCTCCTTATCAGTTATCGGCGAGCGATGCGCCAAACTCCTCCGTCAGCCGGCGGATTTCCTTCTCCGGTCCGGCTATTTTCTCAAAGCGTAAATGATTCCGCCTACAATGCCCAGCAGCAGAATCATGCCGTATGCAATCCAGGCGAAGGCCACGCTCTGCTCGATCGTGGCCGCTTTTAACATGTCCGTCAGAAACCAGACGTAGATGCCCTCCCGCACGCCGATGCCGTTGATCGAAACCGGCAGGGCCTGGATAAAAATGCTTAGCGGTATGAAAACCAGATAGTAATGAAATCCAACATTCAGACCCAGCGCTTGGGAAATGAGATAGTAGTGAAAAATAACGTTCAACTGGAAGAGCAACGAAATGCCCATCGTCCAGGCGAGAACACGCGTACGGCCCTTGAAAGGCGCGAAGGCATCCTGAATCTTCGCCAAAATCTTCTGCAGAATGCCGCCTCCGGGCAGGCGCAGGACCAACGCCGGCAGGTTGCCTGAGCTGCCGCGAAAAAAGATGAGCCAGACTCCGGCAGCCATCCCGGCGAAAATACACACAGCCCACAGCCAGAGCCCCTCGGTTTTGGACAACATGCCTGCGGCCAGCGCAAACGCAACAATCGCAAAGATCATCAGGGCGAACATGCCGAGAAAGCGTTCGACGATGACGATGGCCAGGGCTTTCGCCCGCGGCACGCCCACTTTTGCCGTATCGTAAGCGCGGTAGCCGTCGCCGCCAATGGTCGAAGGCAGCAGGTTGTTGAAAAACATGGCCACGGCATAGGAGCGCACGAGATAGCGCACCGGCACGTCGAAACCCTGGTCTTTGAGCAGCAAATGCCACCTGTAAGAGCTGGAAAAATAGCCGATGCCATGCAGCAGAAACGACAGCACGATCAGCGTCGTGCTCGCAGAAGTGACCGCTGCACCAATCGAGGCAAGATCCGCGCGGCTGAGGAGGTAGTAGATCAGCGCGGCGCTGGTGGTGAGCTTGAGCGCCAATTTCAGGCGGCTTTTGCCGGTGGAAACGGGGCTATCCACGCCCAGGTCCTCGCTTGCCAATATTTCCGTGGTCGCGCCCAAACCTAAATCCAACCTTGCTTTTTGTACCATTCGGCCGTGCGCGCCAGCCCTTCTTCAAGGGGGACGCGCGGCTCATACTGAAGATCTTTCTTCGCCCTGGAAATATCAAACGCCCGGTCCTTGGTGAAGAAATCGAGCCGGCGCCGGTAGAGCGGCGGTTCGATGCCCAAAGGCCGGCAGATGCTCTCGCAAACAGCCGACGCCAGATATACAGGCTTGAGCGGCAGATGGTGCCTGGGCACCGGACGATCCAACACCTTACCAAGCATGGCCACGAGCTGTTTCAAAGGCAGGTACTCGTTTCCGCCTATCGTGTAGATATTGCCGGCCGCCTCGGCGCTCTCCCCGGCCAAAATAATGCCCTCAGCCAAATCCTCGACATAAGTCAGATGATACAGCACATCACCACTGCCGATCATGCGAAATTTGCCGTTGTTCATGAATTTGAACAGTTTTAGAAATCGGGTATCCCCCGGTCCGTAAATCCCTACTGGCCTCACCACTACACCCTCGATATCATCGTACTTGTCGAAAAATCCGAGCGCCAGCTTCTCCCCCTCCATCTTCGACTCCTGGTAGTGGTCGCCCGGCTTGTACGGCGCGGTTTCCTTTGCGGGCGGGTCGTCTATCTCGCCCTGAACACCGACCGTGCTGCAGTGCACGAACCGGCTCACATTGCTTCTGCGCGCACTTTCCAGCATGGCACGCGTGCCGTCGACGTTCACCTTCCAAAAATACTCTTTGGGAACGCCCTCCTGGCGGTAGGCAGCAGCGACGTGGAACACGATATCGACGCCTGCGAGTGCCCCATTCTGTCCGCCAAGGTTCGCGAGATCCCCGTAGGCCAGTTCCACGCCCAAATCCTGCAAGGCTTTCGTATTGCTGCTTTTACGCACCAGGGCCTTGACCTTGTACCCCCGTTGTGTGAGAATCCGGCACAGGTGCCCACCGGTAAAACCGCTGGCTCCGGTAACAAAAACTGTCTTCATCTGCAAGCAACCTCAGGATTTTGCAAGATAAATAGAATGTGTCGCTGCAATTTCTTCAGCAACGCGCGGATCATCCCACCCTAGCTCCGCAGCCATGAGCCGGGCGCAGCCCTTCAGGGCCGCATCGCCAGGATCGCCGGCGCTTCCCAACTCCGTTCGGCGCCGGACGACATCGGCCAATGTCACGGCCATTTCTTCGCGGACGGCATAGACCACTTCGGCTCCAAGAACCGGAAAATTCTCCGAAACCCGCTGCAGCAACCCCGCGTTCTCCCGGGCCAGACCGAGCACTTCTTCGTACCCGGAGCCGTAGTTCCGGACCAGGTGCTCGACCGTGTCGGCATCAACAAACCCGGACTGTCTGGTTTTTTCCGCGGCAAGATAGTCCGCGAGATGCTCGATATCGCCGCCGTAAACCGGCGTCGCCGCCGTGCTGGACTTCTCCGGCCTGCCCAGCTTGCGACAGGCGCAATCGACCGCCTTTTCAGCGACATCGCGCGCAGTCGTGTACTTGACGCTGACAACCGAGAGCAACCCCTCCAGTCCGGAGTCCTGTGCATGATCGACTATCCGGTAGTTCTTGAGCAAATTTACCTGACCGGTCCGCTCGTCGACGCTATCGACCGGGAGCAGGCCACCATAGAAGAAAAGCACATCCTCGCGCCGCAAATTCGCCGCAGGGTACGCCTCATTCAGTTCCGAAAGAAAAGCCAGGATATCGGTTTCCCGAATGCGAAAATCCGAAGGGCTGCCTTCGTAGTGAATATGGGTGGTTCCCACCAGCGAATACTGTTTCCACGGGGTAATGAAAAGAAGTCGCGCCCCCTTGTCGAGCAGCGCGTCTTCATCTCTGACCTGGCTCTTGCTGAAGACGCCAACGGCCAGATCGTCAAACAGCCTGCGTCCGATGACGAGATTCATCGCGGCTGACAGCTTGACTTGCGGCCGGGGCGCCTGTCCGTTCAGGCTGCCCAGCAAATCATCGCACCACGGTCCGGTGGTGTTGAGCACGAGATCCGCGTCGACTGCAAACGTCGCTCCGGTTGTGGCGTCGCGAAGGGTCACGCCTGCGACACGGGCGCCGTCCATTTTGAATCCGGCGACGGCGAGATAATTCGCCGCCACGGCGCCGGCATCGACAGCTGAATGCAACATGGAAAATGCGAGGCGCTCCGAATTATCTACCTGACAGTCATACCAGACGGCACCACCGGTCAGGCCGTCATCATCCAGGCCAGGCAAAAGCTGCTGACAGGCCGCCCTGGAAATCACGTGCCCACGCGGCATAAACTTGCTGGAATCGGGCAGCCCGTTCCGGTCAAAACCGATAATATCATTCATCAACAGAGCCACCGCCATGACCTCTTTGCCCTTGAGCGCGTGGCCGTAGGTCGGCATCAGGCACTTGAGCGGATGAACCAGGTGGGGTGCGATCCGCATCAGCGTTTTGCGTTCCTTGATAGATTCGCGCATGCGTTTGAAGTCCGCATGCTGCAGGTAACGCAAACCGCCGTGAATAATCTTAAGACTATTGGAGGAGGTTGCCGAGCAGAAGTCGTTCTTCTCGACGAGGGCTACGGAGAGTCCGCGCAGCGCCGCGTCGCGCGCCGCAGCTATACCATAAATGCCTCCACCGACAACAACAACATCAAGTGTTTCCCCCGCAGTTTCTCCAGATCTCTATTCATTAATCTCCGATTGTCCCTCTGCGGATTTCAGCACTATTTGTTGGCAAACGCCATGATGTGCCAACCGGTGTTTCGCGTAAGGGCCTTCGGCAGAACATTGAACGCCGGGACGAACAACCAGTTGAAAAACATCGCCTTTAGTCCCGTCTGCAAACGCGAGCGCACCGGGAATCGTTCCGGTAAAATTTTCACGGTCGAAAATCGTGACAGAAGCGCCTGAAATTCCTCGATAGTAAACTTCTTCAGAACCGGGGCGTCCTCATGTTCCAGCCCGACCCCAAAGGTTTCCGACATGAAATTCAGCCAGGATCTTCGATTATAAACCATCATGATAACCTCGCCGCCGGTCTTGACCACGCGGTAAAGTTCATCTACCATTTTCTGCGCGTTTGCCGTGTATTGAATCACGCCATGCGCGTACACCATGTCAAACGAGTTGTCCTCGAATTCGAGTGCTTCGCCGTTGGCCTGCAGAAACGTGCCGCTGAGTCCATGTTTCTCGAAATAGCTTCGGGCCAGATTTATGGACTGTTCTGCCAGATCCACTCCGGTCACCTCGGCCCCACCGCTGGCGAAACGAAAAAGATCAATGCCGATGCCGCAACCGACTTCGAGTACACGTTTGCCTTTGTAGGCTGAAAAATCAATGACTTTCGGCAGGTATCGCAGCTTGTCAAAACGATACTCGTCGAGATCAGCAAAGAAGCCGACCGACCCGACAGGGTGTTTCGCCAACTCCAGGTCGTGGATGTGCTCGTCCCAGTAATCTCTGATCTTTTCCAAAAGCGGATCTCCCAGACAGGGATCCGTTACCTTAGTCGCTAATTGAGTCATCGAGGTGTCTTCCCAGGTTGCAGTGCATTAAGTGACTACCGTTTCATAAAGACGCCGCCGGCCCGCGTGAAACCGCGGCATCTGTGCTACGCCTGAAGAGCCGCAAGATCTCCGGACTTTTCCGGCACGCTTTGCCCGGCCCCTCCTCCATCACGCAGGTAAATATCCTGCCATATTTCGAACACCATTAACGCCCAAAGCCGGTGGCTGTGGTTCTCCCGATTCTCCAGGTGCTCACGCTTCAGTTTTTCTACGTGGTCCGGGTTGAAAAACCCTTCTCTTCTGACTTTCTCCGGCGCCAGCACGTCCAGCATCAGCTCCTTCAGCTCGCCCTTCAACCAACTTTTGATCGGAATGCTGAACCCTTCCTTACCCCTGCCGACAATTTCCGGTGGCAGAAGGTCCGCCATCGCCTTCTTCAAAAGATACTTTGTCGACTTGCCCCGGAGCTTGAGGCTACCGGGGATGCTGGCGGAAAATTCCACGAAACGATGGTCCAGAAAAGGCACGCGTGCTTCCAGAGAGGTGGCCATGCTCATGCGGTCAACCTTGACCAGAATGTCGTCTACGAGATAAGACTTTATGTCGACGTATAGCTGGCGGTTGAGCGGGTCCGCTGTGCCCGATTTGGAAAAATAGTTGCGCACATGCCGGTACGAATCGGTACCGGCAAGGCCCCGGCGCGTGGCCTCAGAATACATTTGCGCTTTCTCCGCCGCCTGCAGGAAGATCATCCAGCGCGTGTGCTCCAAATCGGACGGCAAGCGCATGCCCTCATCGAAGCGCCGGGCGCGATTGATGAGCCCCTTCTTTTTTTCGGTCGGCGGCAAGCTGTTCAACAGCGGCGAAATCACCTTCGACCTGATTCCTGCCGGAATGCGGGCGTAAGCCAGGCCGAGCTTGTTGGCGATATATGTGTCATACCCGCCGAAAAGTTCGTCCCCGCCATCACCGGAGAGGGTCACCGTGACAAACTCGCGCGCCATTTTCGAGACGAGATAAGTCGGAAAAATGGAAAAGTCTCCGAACGGCTCGTCGAGGTGCGCCACCAGCTTTTCGGTCAGCTCCAGCGCATTCGGCTCGATGGTGAATTCGTGATGTTCGGTCTTGAAGCGCTCGGAGACGATGCGGGCGAAACTCGATTCGTTGTAGGATGATTCCTTAAATCCGATGGAAAAAGTCTTTACGGGCTGCGACATTTCAGCGCTCATCAATGCCACGATAGCGCTCGAATCGATGCCACCGCTCAGAAACGCGCCCAACGGCACGTCGCTCATCAGGCGAATCCTGACGGCATCGCGCAGTAGCTCCCGCAATTCTTCACACAAATCATCTTCGCTTCTTTCCCGCTCAGCAAACCGCAGGTCCCAATACTCGGAGATCGAAATCTTGCTGTCTTTGAGTGTTAGGGAGTGCCCCGGTGGAAGCTTTGAAATGCCTCTCAGGATGCTCAGGGGCGCCGGCACATACTCGAAAGTCAGAAAAGCATCGAGCGCTTCGAGGCTCACTTCGCGCGGAATCTTATCGACCCGCAGTATCGACTTCAATTCGGAGCCAAAGACGAACTTCTCAGAGTCGTGATAGTAATACAGCGGTTTGATGCCCAGCCGGTCGCGGGCTATGAAAAGACTGCGTTTTCGCGTATCCAGAATCGCGAACGCGAACATCCCGTTGAGCTTCGCGGGACACGATTCGCCGAACTCCTCATAGGCGTGCACGATGGCTTCGGTATCGGAATTCGTGCGGAAAACGTGCCCCTTTTTCAAAAGTTCTTCGCGCAGTTCCAGATGGTTGTAAATCTCGCCGTTGAACACAATCCAGATGGAGCCGTCCTCGTTTGAAATAGGCTGGTGTCCACTCGCAAGGTCGATAATGCTGAGCCGGCGCATGCCGAGGCCGGTATTACCCCGCACCAGAACCCCTTCGTCGTCGGGCCCGCGGTGGGTGATGGCACTGCACATGGATCGAACCACGGCCTCGGGAACGGGACGCTCGTGCTCATGAAAGGTAATGCCACAAATGCCGCACATACTATCGCTCCCGGCTCCTCAGACGTTCTTCTACATAATTGTAGAGCTCGGTCGTCTTCTGCAGGTAGACTTCATAGCTATACTTCTCTTTGGCCAGCGCCATTGCGTTTTTCGACACCCGGCCACCGAGTTTCGGGTCCCGAAGCACGGAGAGCAGCCCCGTGCCGAACGCCTCGGGAGTGCAGTCCGTCAGGACGGAGACGTCGGAATTCAGCACCTGGGTATGCGTCAGGTGATTGGTGGCGACGATCGGCTTGCCCGAACGCAGGTACGAATAAATTTTGAGCGGCGTGTTGTTCCCTTTCAGGCGGGGAGAAACCAGCAAGTCCGAAGCTTCCACATAGGCCGGAACTTCCTCAGGCCGTACCGAGCCGGTAAACACAAAGTGGTCGGCGACGTTCAGCGCTTCCGCCTTCTCGCGATACGCAGAGACCTGTTCGGGCTTGCCACCGACTAGAACAAAGCGCACGCGCGGCTCGTTTCTGACCACTTCGACACTGGCATCGATCAGCATATCGATTCCCTG
>CAZTNL010000107.1:0-8026 GCA_964614885.1 uncultured Calditrichaceae bacterium
GCGAAGGTTCGAAACCTTCGCAACGGTTTCCATTCCGTAGCGCAACAAGGTCATCGACCCTCCGGCTCACCTCAGGAGCAACATTTTCTTCACCGCGACAAAATCGTTCCCGGTAAGACGGTAGAAATAGGCGCCGTTGGAAACGACTCTGCCGGCGTTGTCGGCGCCGTCCCAGGTGACGGTATATCGCCCGGCGGGCTTTTGACCATCGACAAGCGTTTTGACGGAGTGGCCAAGGACGTTGAAGATTTTGAGCGAAACATTGCCCGCGCGCGGAATTTCGTAGCGAATTATGGTAGTCGGATTGAACGGGTTGGGGTAGTTCTGTTCGAGCGCGAAGTAAGCGGGAGTTTGGGGCGAAGGTGTTTCCTCGGACGTCACGAGGGTGGAGATCCTGGCGAAATCGAAGAAGGCCATGCCTTTTACGCGCAGGCCGTCCGCATCTATCGCGGTCAACTCGGCGCCGCGGCCGGTCTGCAAATCGATGCTCACGAAACTGTCTTTGCTGTCGTCGTTGAAGCCGAACAGGCGACCGCCTGGGGAGAAAGCCAGCGTTTCGATGTCGCGCAGGCCGGTTTCGTTGCCGGTGATTGCTGTGCCGTGACCGGTTTCGGTGTCGATGATCAGGAGCTGGCGCGTGTCATTGTCGACCGCGTAAAGAATGGGCGGATCGTCGTTGGAAAAGGCCAGGCTCTCGACGTGAGTAAATCCGGTGCGGCCAATTCTCGTCGCCTTGCCGGTTTTACGGTCGAGGCGCACGAGCTTGGCCAGCCGCCGGTCCACACCGAACAACTCGCCTGTATTTTCCTGAACCGCCAGCGCTTCGATGTTTTCCAGCCCGGTCGGGCCGATCAGCCAGGCTTTGGCTTTTTGCCGCGAAGGCTGGCGTGGAATTCTGGCGACGTCGAGTTCAAAGAGCTGGCCGCCGGCAGCCGTGGAGGTCATAAGAAAACGGCCTCTTACGGGATCGAGAGCGGCTCCCTGGATTTCCGGAATCTTGCGACCGGCATAGAAAATCGGGCTTCCCAGAGTCAACTGCGGCTGCGGCGCGTTCACGGTAACATAGACCAGAGCGCTGCGTTTTTCCTCCACGCCGATGAGCACGGAGGTGTCCGCCGCTGGGCGCTGGCATTCAATTCGCGTGGTATCTGTGGAAATCGTCTCGCGGTCGCAGCTGTCGACCGCCGTGCAGGTAGCGGCGATGATAAAATTCCCTTGGGGACAGAACAACCGCGCCTGGAAGAAATCTTCGACCGGCAAGGCCGGCCGCCCGTTGACGCTGCATGCTTGTTGCACTGCGGCGGAATTGCCGGTGTGCCGGACGCGAACGGTGATACTGTCATCTGTGGTGACGATGGCCCCGCCGGCTGGCTGGAGAATTTTCGTGGTGTAGCGCAAGGGCACGGGCTGGGAAACGCTTACGGAATCCCGGACTATTGCCGTTCGGCCGAGGCTATCCCGCACGGCACACATGGCCAGGAAACGGTTGCTGCCCGGTCGAACCGGTAGTCTGGCGATGAAAATGCCGCTGCTGTCCGCCGCCGGAAGGCCATTGACGGTGCAGGCCGCGGTGCTGGGCTCGATGCTGTCCACGATTTGCAGCAGCAACCGCACGACCACGCTGTCTTCGCAGACAATTTCTCCGTTTTCGGGAGAGGCGATCGAGACCGCGGCGGTGAGCGCAGCTACCGCGCGGCCGGAAAGGGGGATTTCCAGATGTCGCGTGCTCGAATCGTTGCTGGCGATGGCAAGTGTGGCCGAATGCACGCCGGCGGTGACGGGCGCAAACGTGACGCGCACGCTCTGCGTGTCGCCTGGAACGATCGTACCGGCGAGGGTGGATAGGTCCAGACTGAATTGCGCCGCGCCGCTGCCGGTAACTCGAAGAGAATCGAGCCGGAGCGGGGCCGTGCCTGGATTGGTGAATTGGAAGGCGGTCCGGCGCCGGTCGCCGATTTCCACAATGCCGAAATCGAAGGCTTCCGGCTGGACCTTTAGGGTCGGGGCGCCGACGCTCGTGCCCGTTCCGGTTAACCGGACTGACAGCGAAGGCTCATCCGGGTCGTTGCTGGCAATGCTCAGGTTGGCCTCCTCCGGACCTACGGCAAAGGGGCGAAAGCTGACCTGAAGCATCTGGCTGTCGCTGGCTGCGATGGCAAACGGCGGGTTTTTTCCCCGGACCAGAAAATTCGAGTCGCGGGCGCCGGCCACCGAGACGTCCTGAACGATCAGATCGGCGTCTCCAAGATTTGCCAGGGTCAGCGGCAGCACGGCGAAACTGTCCAGCGGCACTTCGCCAAATGCGAGTTCGGGCCGGCTCAGCCGAATGTCGGGTTCGGGCGCCGGAATGCCTGCTCCCAGTAGCGGAACAGCGACTTCTGGATTCGCCGCGGCATCGCTGCGGACGCGCAAAAACGCCTGCATGCTGCCGACCGCTTGCGGTGCAAAGGAGACGGCGACCGACAGGCTTCCGGCTGGTTGCAGGGAAAAAGGCAAGGCCGGGAACTCGGCGGAAAACGCATTCGAATCCGGTCCGGTCACGCCGATGCCGGCGATGTGCAGCGTGGCGTTGCCAATGTTGGCAATCCGGAAGGCCTGACGCGCCGTATCGCCGACCGTGATTTCACCAAAGTCGTGTTCGGCCGGCCGGACCGAAATTTCGGGACGCGCAGGCGTGCTGACTGTAAATCGCCCGTTGCTGGTAGTGGCCGCAGGAATTCCGATGTTGAACAGAAAAAAATCAAACAGTAAATCGCTGAACTGGCCGGGCGCTCCGATGACATCGAAATTGAGAAAAACGAGGGTCCCCCGGCCCTGCAGCGGGTCGGCTCCGGAGGCGCCGACCAGGATGCGGCCGGTGGTGTCGATTTCCACCACCGGCGCGTTGAACGACCGGGTCAGCGTGCCGGCGCTGGTGACTCCTGTGGCGCGGAGGACGTGATTGTCGAAGGCCACGGTCGCCTGGTAGGCGACGATTCTTCTTCCGGTCACGTCATTGACCGTGATCGGGATGGCAATGGAAGCCCCGCGGCTGGCCGTGGTGTCGGCGGGCAGCGAGACATCGACTGGCTGGGCAAACGCGGGTGAAGTTGACAGGAAAAATGCTAAGGTGAGTACTAACCGCGCGCGGTTTTTCATTCTGGTTTCCCCCTGACTAGTCAGGTCTGTGTGGCTGCTGAAGTGGATTGGATTGCCGGCTTCCACGGCGCGAAATAACTTACAAAAGAAAAGGGAGCAACCGGCAGTTGTGATGGACCGGCGCAGCCATCCATACACTAACTAATTTGGTACGGCAGTAACCTCGTACAAATTATGTACCATTTCAAATTGTTCCCAAATGTCAGCACTCATTTCGTTTAGGGCATCACCGGGTAAAAAAGTGACTAAGTGATTATAAATAATAGACAATATTGTAACATGCAAGGGGTCTGTCAGTGCCGAAATAACGGGTGGTTGTACAGCGAGCGGCTTAGCAGTATTCAGGCAGGTAAATTGGTAACTTTCCGTACACGTAGCGGATATTAACCAATTGAAAGCTACTTGTCAAGAAATATTTAGGGGGCAAAGAGGTGCGCACGCAGTTTTGCCTGGGGGCCGGGTAACAGCCCTGAAGAAGGGGTAGGTTTGCTTAGGCGTCCTGAGGCCGCTGCCGGTGGGGAGGAATACCCAACCGGCTGCGAACCTCGAGGCGGCTAACCGACTTCATGCCCGGCGAGCTGCACGCGCTGGGGCGGGCCCGCGGTTCTGGCGGGCTTATCCAGCTCAGATCGTACCGCCTGCGCCAGCTCGGGCAACGAGATCGGCTTTGGAACGAACGCTCCGGCGCCCAGGCTCAACGCTTGTTTGACCAGTCTTGACATGGCATAGCCGGAAAGGATAATCGCTTTTTGCCCTGGCCGCTTTTCGAGGAGGCGTCGATAGGTTTCCGCGCCATCGATCCCTTCCATGATCATATCCAGAACGACCAGGTCTGGAGCCTGCCCCTGTACGAAGTCGACGGCCTCCTCGCCGCTGGCGACGGCACTGATTTTGTAGCCGAGCCGCTCAAGAAGGTGTCCGGTCACTTTGCGCTGGACCGCGTCGTCATCGACGATGAGAATGGTCTCGTTGCCGCCGCGCAAATCGACGACTTTTTTCGCCGGTTTCAGCTCTTCGTCCGGGGTCGCGGGGAAATAGAGCGTAAAAGTGGCCCCTTTTCCCACCTCGCTGTCCACGGTGATGCAACCGTGGTGATCCTCGATGACCCCGTGAACGACGCTGAGGCCGAGGCCCGAGCCGCGCATTTTATCCATCGTTTTTGTGGTAAAAAACGGGTCGAAGATCTTGTCGATGAGCTCTGCCGGAATTCCGCTTCCGGTATCAGAAATGGTCAGCTTGACATATTCGCCAGGCTCGACCGCGGCTGCTCCCTTCGGCGGTTCATCGATATAAATGTTCTGGGTTGCAATGACCAACTTCCCCTCGCCCTGCAGCGCCTCAAACGCGTTGTTGAACAAATTGGAAAAGGCGCGGGTCAGTTGCGCCGGGCCGCCGGTAATCGCCGAGATGTCCCGGGCGAAGCGCCGCTCGATCACGACGCGGGAGTTTTTCGGCAACCGGTGCGACAGCAAAACCTTGTCGAGCAAGTCATTCAAATTTATGGGCTGAACCGAGTAGTGGCCGCGCCGGCCAAGCGAAAGCAGTTGCTGGTTGATCTCGGCGATCTTTTCGGCTGCCTGCTCCATCTCGTTTACCAGGTCGACGACCGGGTGCCCTTTCGGCAAATCCTCGCGGATCATGGTGGGGTAGGCGGCGAGCGGCCCCAGGAGATTGTTGAAATCGTGGGCAATCTGCCCTGCGATCCGTCCCGCGGTTTCCAGGCGCCGTGCGCGTTCCAGTTCGTCCTGCAGCCGCCGGCGTTCGGTAATGTCGCGGCAGAGCACACGAATGTTCAACACGTTGCCGCTTTCGTCTGTGAGAAGAGAAAACTCCTTAATGACCCACCGTACGTCCCCACTCTTGCTGAGCAGACGCGCTTCGATGTTTTGCACCGGTTTGCCGGAGACGAGTCGCTGCAGGACTTCCTCCGCGCGGGAAATATCTTCGCGACTCATAATATCCGTTACAGCGCGACCGACGACGTCGCTGGCCTCGTAGCCGAGTTTCTTCAGGCCGCGCTGGTTGATATCCACGATGCGGCCTTCAGGGTTGAGAATCATGTAAATGTCGGGCGCATTGTCGAAGAGGTCGCGAAACCTCTCTTCGCTGGCGCGCAGGGCCAACTCCATTTTCCGCTTGTACTTCAGTTCTCTCTGCAGGTCGTCTGCCTGGCGCGCCACCTGTCGGTTCGCCTTCAGCAGGGCGCTGTCCCGCGCCTGAATGCGCGAAAGCATACCGTTGAACGTCTGGGTCAGGTCCCCGATTTCGTCGTCGCTGTATTTGACCGCGCGGACCGAGTAGTCCTTCTTCTTAGAGACCAGCCGTGCGGTTCGTGCCAGACTGAGGATCGGGCGGGTGACGCCCTTCACCATAAGCCAGCTGAGAAGGAAGACCACCGCCAGGGACATGAGGATAACACCAGTCAATATAACTAGATAGCGATGCTCTCTGTCATGCAATGCGCCGAGATCCGAGCGGATATAGATGCTGCCGATGGTCTCGTCATTTAGAATGATTGGCAGGTGTACACTGAACCCCTGATTGTCGTAGCTGCTGCCATTTAGGGCAGGGATTTTGTAACCGCCGTGCTCAGGGGTGCCCGCTTTCAAATAACTGGCAAATAGCTTCCCATCGCCGGCAAAGATGGCCGCGCGGCGGATATGCGGTTTTTCGGACAGTGACGCCAGTATTTCATCGGCATCGGGACGGTATTTGAACCGCAGCGCCGCCGAACAGTTGGAGCCGATGACGCCGGCGAAAGTCTCGAGATCCTGCTCCATGCTGCTCCGAACCAGGCTCGTATCCCATCTGTACAAAACCAAAGCCATAATCGCAAGCGCCACGCCACAGAGCGCCATTGCGACAAACGTCAGCTTTATTCTAATGGATATCCCCTTTCGAGGACGTGCGGGTGTCTTTTTCACTGTCATAACTCAACCTCAGATTTTCAGCCAGACTCAGAAGTCGTGAACTCATTTGCAAACCCGCCTCTTTGGCAACTTCGGGGTTTATGTTAAACCGGACTCTCCTGCTTTTGTTGAAGAGTTGAATCATTCCACCTGCTTTCAGGAAGTTCTCGGATTCACCGATGGTCAGAACACTCGAGTTTTTCAGGTAGGCGAGAATCCGGCCCTGATTCTTCCTTTCGGTTCTGCTGATATACAACAAGTGGCAATCTCTTACCTGTTCGACGCGGCGGTAGTGCCGCACTTCCAGACGTTTCCCATGGACTTTCTTGCCGGCGATGACCCTCTGGAGCGTTGTGCCGAACGGGTCTTCGCCCAGTACTCCGATTCGAAACCGCGTCGAATCATGAACGAATGCCTCCTGTGGCCACTCCACGAAAAGACTGAAATTGTACAAAAAAGCCGCTTTCAGTTGGTATTCGGTAAACGCGACTCCCGGAGCCTGCTGCGCCGCAACGCTGCTTCCCAGCCCAATGAGGAGCAGCATGCAGAAAATTTGATTTAGCAGGAAGCGCTTGTACATCAGATCGCTATCAGTTACTTTGACGGTGGCGCCGGCTTAGAAGCGCACGGTCAATTTGGTGAATACGCCGCGTTGGACTTCGCTGGCCGCGGTTTGTGTCTTGAAGTCGGCGTTATCGTTCGAAATCAGGTCGCTGCTTTCCGCATGCCGCGATTTGACCAGATTCTGGCCCACCAGCGAGATGCTCGATTTTCGGGTCATGCTCCACATCAGGCGAAGATCGAGTGTAAAGTAGTCCGGGACCTCCCGTGCTGAAATGTCACCGACATAGCGCATTCGCACATCCGCCTGAACATCCCGCATCGGGGACAGGAGCGAGCTCACGACGACCTGATGCCGCGGTTGGCGCCCCTTCAGGGAGCGCGCGAGATCTTCCAGGCGCCGCTCGGAAAGTCGCGTGTCGAAGAATGAATACGCGGCTTGCACTTCCCATCGCGGCGTTAAATGGGCCTGGCCGGAGAATTCGAAGCCGTAGGTTGAACCACTGGCGGAATTCACTACCCGGGCCGGGATGAACAGAAAGTTTGTATCCGGCAACGGCCTGGGGAATGTGACGATAATGGAGTCGGCGCGGAGGTCTTTGTAGAAGTGGTAGAATGCCGACGCATCCCAGACGGTTTTGCCGCGACGCCAGCGGTACCCGGCTTCCAGCGACACCAGCTTTTCGGACTTCACCTCGTCATTGCCCTCGGTGCGCAGAAAGACAGGCACGCCCTCGCTGTTGGTGGTGATAAACCGGGTGACGACCTTCAGATCATTTTCGCTTCTGGAAGGGGTCCGCACGGCCCTCGATGCGGCTATCCACGCGCTCATGTCCCGGTCCGGTTTCCACAGCAGACGAATGCTGGGCTGGACCTCCAGGCCGGTGTACTCGTTATGTTCGAATTTTGAGCCGACGGTCGCCGAGAGGATTTTCGAGACCAGAACGAATTCGTCCTGAACGAAAGCGCTGAACAGGTCGAGGTTTCTGGACGCCGGTTCCAGCCGCAGGAACGGATTGACGCCGAAGTTGTCATGCACCAGCCGGTAGCCAGCGCCCACCATGACTTCGTGTCGCGGCAGCAGCCGGTGTCGCGCGTAGAAATCGACGTCGTAGGTGTCGATCCGTCCGTCGAGCTGGGCAGTCTTCTGATCGACCCGGTCAAAATAGAGTTGCAGCGAGAGTTGCGACGAATCTGAGAAGCTGTGTTGCAGCCGGCCGAGCAGGTGCGCGCCGCTCATGTTGTCGTTGGAGACGCTTTGGGTCTCGAACGGCGGTTCGCCGTTGAGGTCGTACTGGTTGGTCGCCTTCAGATTCGCGTCGTAGATCTGGCCGGTGAACGTCACGGTCGAATGCGTCAAATGCTGCGCTGCGCGGAACCATGCCCGCCATGTTGTCCACCCCCCCCCTTCCCCCCCT